>JAHAWR010000096.1 GCA_018383835.1 Candidatus Jordarchaeia archaeon
GTCTTCACCGATATCCCAAACATCTTAGCAGCATCTCTAGGGCGTAGGAGCTCTTCTTCCATCAAAGAGGCTATGGAGCTTAGTCAGCATATAAACCTTTCTGCCAAGAAACTGCTGACTACGGCAAATTAAACTTTCTCTGCCTCCAACGCTGCAAGATGCCAAAAACAGTTGAAGATGGAGCCGTGAAGCAGGTGCATGTTGTTTCTGGCATCGCAGGCACTCCTGGCGAATAAAGGTAGCGGTTGGAGGTGTCACTTTTCTTGGGTGTAGGTACTGGTTTATGGAGGATGGGGGACGCGGTGCAAAGGAGTTAATTGGGGCCGGAGAATTTGAGAGGTGCTTTCGAGTAGACACTTCCAAAAATTTTGGAGGTAGTTTCCGGTGGGAGCCCGCTACTGTTCCTTTCGTTCTCTGGCCCGGGGTCTTTCACTGTGATGAAAGGTGGAGAATGATTCTCTGTATAATTGTGGATTCTTCGGATGGCTGGGTGAAGAAGGGGTAGAATGGCTTTAGCCCGAAGTATGCTCCGCACGCTAGAATAGCCGTGATCAAGCCTAGGAGGAATAGGAGTGAAAAGGCGTAGAATGGGTTTGAACGCACGCCCTTCGGGGACTTCTCCACGAGTTGCATCCTCTTCGTCGCTAGAAAGTACGCCATTACTGAGAACGACGAGGCTGAGAATATGATGATTTCGAAGGCTGCCTGCCCTTCGACGGAGCTTGCCCCGATCCCTGCCCCGAAGAGGAAGCCGAGTGCCCCGTAGAGTGCGTAGTCGGCTCGCTTGAGGGGCCACGTGTAGCCATGGTAGTTCTGGAGTATTGTGACTGAAACTATGAATCCCACTATCCCGAGGTAGATTAGCTTGTGTCCCAGCACTTCGTCGAAGAAGTAGACTAGGAAGTAGGTGTTCGCTTGCGGTGTGATTGGGAGGAGAGTTGCGGGCGGCGTTAGGGAGGTGTAGGCGTGGAGTTCGTTCCCAGTGTACCTCATCGCCAGCCCACTCAGGAACAGGAAGAAGAAGAATATGAACGTGACTTCGCCGGCCAGCTTAAACCTCGCCGCAGTCCTCGTTTCTGGCGGCTGGCTGACAACCTCCCGGAAAGTGAGGTATAGCAGTATTGATCCTACGCTTCCCATCAAGAGGAAGCTCAGGGTTCGACCCCACGAGATAAACGCAGTGTAGCAGATGCAGTCCTCGGAGGAGGGGACGGGCACAATCATGTAGATGTAGCCTAGGGATTCGCCCACAACAGTGAACGCCACCCAGCTGGCAACGAGGGCTGTAAGGTATAGTAGCAGGCGGTTTCTCCTCGCAAAGCTAACCTCGGACATGGAACCCCTTCCACACGGTTTCACACAAGAAAAGGAGATGTAGAGTTTAAAAAGGATTCGCAGGCTCAGCGATTTTACCCCATGTGTCGTGCCCCGTGAACAGCTGTTCAACTCCCCACTCACCGAACCCGTAAATTATATTAGAGTTGCAGTGGGAAAGGGAGCATGAGATCTTCCTCGGTGCCGTGGACCTTTGAGGTGGCATATGGAGGGATTTATTGAAGGACCCGAAGGAGCTACTTGTCTACCTTCTTCTCCGCTCGATGAAGGAGGCTACTCTGGACGAGCTTGCGGAGGCTGCAGGGATCCCGCGTAGGAGCGCTGTCAGGATTCTCAGGTCGTTCATTAGGCGGGGTGTTGCTAGGGAAGCTGAGGGCAAGGTGCTTTTCAACCCCCAGTGCTCCGGAGGGCTAAGGGCGCCTTTCGGTGGTGATGTCGTCGAGCTGAACATCACCGTGGACAGGGACTTGATGAAGGCTGGGGAGGTCAGGGTTTACCGGGGGGAGGAGCTTGTGGCGTCCATGCCTTGCATATTCAGCGGAGAAGACTTCGTTATCGACCTGAGCGGCTTCCTCGAGTTCTACGGTAAGGTTGCGAGAGAAAAGGGCTCGCCCTTCTCTGTTAAAAAAGCTTACAACGTTTTCAGGAGGCTCATGGAGGGGCGGGGGGAGGTTAAGAGCGCGGGGCAGTGGGAGATAGATGCAGCCCTCGGGGCTATACTCCTCTGTGGAGCCGTAGCGGAGGAGCTCGGACTAGACTACATAATAACCACAATAGACTCTTCGAGCATCCCCCGCAGGGTCGAATTAAAGGAACTCGAAGACATAGGGGAGACGAACGGCGTCGACTTCGTGGCAGGGTACTATTTCCCACTAGGGCGCGGTGAGGGGCTGTTGCTGGTTGACAGAGCCGGGAGAACCTACTTTTCGAAGAGAGGAGGAGCACTAGTGGAGTTAGAAGTTAGCGAGGAGGGAGACATGGTTGAGGTCGACTTCACAAAGCTGGTGGACTTCTACGTCAAGCTTTCGGAAGAAAATGAGGCAAACTTCTCGGCCGAAAAAGTGGTTGACTACTTCTTCTCAACGCTAGAGGAAGGGAGCAGAATAGAAGACTGCTTGAAGCTGGTGGAGCATAATGAAAGGGAGCTCTTGGAGGCAATGTACAGGATAAGCGTGCTCGTCATGAGGCTTAGGGGCAAGGATGTCATCGCGAAGGTAACTTACCTATCTTTCTCCGGCGGGAACTAGCCTAGAACCTTCTCAACAGATATGAGGCGCACCTTCCACCTCTCGATCGAAGACAGAAACTCTTTCTTGAGCATCTCGTAATCCTCGGGAGAAGACTCCTTGAACAGCCTATAGTAGGACCTCATCTCGTAGAGGGCGGGGTGAAGGTATCCTATGCTTTTAACCAGCCGATTGACCGCGTTATTGAGCCTTTCTGCCACTTCGCCGGGAGACGCCGCCGCCTCGATGCTTGCCTTTAACTCGCTCATGGTTTCCTCCACCAAGGAGGGCTTCATGGAGGCTTGAGACGAGACCACAGTCTCCCTAACACTCTTCAGCATGTCTAGGAGCTTCTCCGAGTAGTTCTTCATAGAGTCTATGGCGCTCGTGAGAGAGGAGGTTAGCTCGCTGAGCCTAGCTATATCCCGCGAGTAACTTCCAAGCTGGTCGATGATTTTCTTGAAAACACTGAGGGAGCCATCAAGGCGCTGTGCCGCAGCGGCAAGTGTGTTGAGGTCGCCTATCATCGAACTCTCCGCCAGGCTAGTCTCTATTTTTGAGACGGCGTCTCTGAACAACTTCAGCGCCGTCTCAGCTGCCTCGTACGGGTCTCCGACCCTGCCCGTCAGCGCTACGGTCGGGTGCTCTACAGCGGCTAACTCCACTTCTTCCACCGGCTTGCCCTCTACAAGGAGTTCAACTTTCTGCAGGGCTAGCTCTTCCTCCCTTCCAAACACTGGGGGCGTGGCTGCTCCGTCCAAAACAAAAACCACGTAAAGCTCGCTTCCCAGCTGGCGGAAAAGGTAGCTGACGTCGCCCAAGGACAGTATTATGGTCGCGCGGTCTCCTTTAAGCTTCAGCTCAGACCTGATCCTGTCGAGGGATATCTTCACCCAGTTTGCAACCATAACCGTTGTGTTTATTTTTTCCTCGTCGTCAAAGCTCGTGTCTACTATGAAGCCGGTTTCGCCAACTAGCACAAAGCCCTTGAAGGGATCCTTGATTAACTTACTGAGCTCCTCGTGAACCTCGAAAACAGGGAAAAATGTCAACGCTGACCACCAGTTAACTATATTCTACAATGCAACTATAAAACTTACGTTATCTCTTGAAGAGCCAATATGGGATTTCCGAAGTAAGGCAGTTATAAATGAGAAGGTTTTAACTCAACTCCTTTTTTGGTAGAAATTCTGTAATTCGGAGAAAGACCACCAAGAGTATGAATGTGCCAGCAACAACCTTAATAGCCAGCAGGAAGAGCGTGAGGAGCGTGACGTTCCCTGCGAAAACCACGTTGCACACGAGGGAGGAAGCGTATATTCCCGCTATGACGAGCGTGAAGAGCTTCTCAGCTTCGGGGGAGGCTGCCTGGGAGAACGCTAAGGTTGCTAGTGCTAAGGCGAGCAGGAGGAGAGCTACCCCCTCCACGCGGGGGTCGCCGCCGAAGAGGGAGGGGGGAAGCATGAGGAAGCCCACGTTGAGCTCCCTCCAAGCCAAGGATAAGGGTGACAGGAACTCCGAGAAAGCTGCCAAAATGGACGCTATGGTGCCCGTCACATAGAAGACCTTCCTGTCGACACTCCACCCCTCCAAGAAAGCTGAGAGGGCGGAGAGGAATCCTAGAAGAAGGAGGAAGAGTGACGAGAAAAGTAGGAGGCTACCGCTGAGGGATGAAAACTGGCATTCAGCCTTCAATCCGAGCGACACCCCGTAGCTTGAGGGGGGAGAAAGCTGGATGGCTACAGCTAGAGTAGCCATATAGGGGTCTGATGGGAGAGTTGAGAATACAATGTAAGCCTTGAGGAGGGCGACAGTCGACGACAGCTCAATCCTCGCTAGGGAAAGAAAGAAGAGGTAGGATGCCCCGATGAGGAAGGTGGTTACGAGGATCCTTTTCGTGAATACTGGAGCCTCTATGTAGCTCGTCACCACGTGTAGAACCATCATGCAGCCTGTTGCCCCCAAGAGGGATAGACTCATGATGGTTATGGGTGAGGTTAGAGGCTGGATTAGCAGGAGCGCGGGCCAGCCCATTGTTAGAGAGTAGTAGGCTAGCGTTAAGGAGCCTGAAGTAAGAGAGAGTAACGCTTCGAAGGTCAGCATGACACCGACCAAGCCGACAGACAGAAGCCAGTGCTTACTAATAAAGGACAATATTCAAACCCTCCATCACGTTTTCGCCCGGGTGAGCTTTCTCCGCCGCCCGGCTGATGTGGGCATCAACGAGGGACAGCTCCTCGCACACTCTGTGAAGCCACTTCGCCTCCCAGAAAAAGTTGCAGCTCGTCTGGGCTTTTAGGAGATGCTCTTCCGCCGCCTGCACATCCGCAGCACCATCCTCGCCCCCTCCGCTCAATGCCTTAATTCTCCTTAACCGCAGGCTAGTCCCCCAAACCCCTGCTAAGGCACGCTTCTGCTCCTCAAGCCCCACCCACTGCTTGAAAGACTCGCCGTCATTGGAAAACGTCCTCCAAGCTCCCATCCTAACCTTGACGTAATCTTCGGGGGGATGCTCAAGTAGGAAGCTCGAGAAGGAGGTCAGCGCGGCGCAGTACTCTCGCTCCAGAAGGGAAGCGTACGGCTTGAAGAAGGAGCCCCAAAGGTTCCCGGATGGCGTACTTCTAAGCCAGTTGCCGTTCTTGCCGTTAAACCACGTTGTGGCAAGCAGCCCCCTGAAGCTTGACGCTTCAGACTTGAGAGCCTTCACGAAGGAGGCTGCATCAACCCCCCCAGCTAAAATCCTACTGAAATACTCGCCGCGAGGGATGGCTCCAGAGTATTCGGCGATGTGGGGCCTGTAGACCCCATCTTCTCCGCACCTCTCAACGTAGCGCCCATCAACCACGACGTACTTGAACCCGAGCTCTGACAGAACGGGGGTCATCTTCATGGTAAAGCCGAGTTCAGGAGGCCAGAACACATTTAACCTGAAGCCAACCTGCTTTGCCAGCATGATCCACCTCACGATGTGTGGCTTCCAGTCGTCTTCTGGGATCAGGGGGAATATCGGGTGATAGAAGCCAGTAGCCAAAACTTCGACGTTCGAGAGGGAGGCGTGCCCGTTCAAGGCGACGTGCAGCTCTTCTCCTAGCCCGTTCACGCTGACGCTGAGCATCTGCTCCATAAGCGAGCCGGAAACGCTCACGTTAACCGGAACCCCACCACTAGACAGAAATTGCAGTGGCCTTGTGTAGCAGCGGAGGATCTTAATTGCCTCCGCCGGGTTAGCTGAAACGAGTAAATCTATGTTTCCGGGTGGCTGGTGGAAGTGAAAGCCTAAGGCATGATGAACTCTTAGCAAAGGATAGCCTCCACGCCCTCAAACCGGATTTGACAATTGTAGAATATCTCGGCTAAAGGAGAATTTAAGGATTACTGGCGCTACGCCTCCCGAGCCTGTCAAAGCAGCTCCACGTCAACTGAGCCTTCTTTTATTGTTGCGACTGCACCCCCTTCCGAGCACTTTCCAACGTTCACCACGATGCTGGCGCCCAGCTGGCATTGCCCCCGAGCCTCGTGGACGTGCCCACAGAAAACCAGCTCGGGCATTACTGACTCCACGAAAGATCGGAGGTGCTTGTTTCCAATATTCATCCCGCTCCAAGCCTTGTCGCAGCACCCTCTCGGAGGCTCATGGGAAACCACAACCATGGGGTTCCCGCCCCTCTG
>JAHAWR010000094.1:0-2380 GCA_018383835.1 Candidatus Jordarchaeia archaeon
CTGACGCAGACGTACTCAGGATGGTGAGGGGAGCCATGGACGCCGGGGCTGTAGGAGTGGCCATGGGAAGGAACGCTTTCCAGCACGAGAACCCCGTGGTCCATGGGTATAATAACAGCCTTCCCCTTTCTCGTTATTCGGGAAATCCTAACCTGCTTTCCATCCATAATCAACCACCTCTCACTATGTTGTAAGCTACCATCAACTCGGCATTAAGGATAGCAGCCCCCGCGGCTCCCCTAATCGTGTTGTGGCTTAGAACGGTGAACGCTAGAGAGTTCGGCTCGCTTCCCCTCCTAACCCTGCCAACGCTCACGCTCATCCCCGGTACGCTTCCAGCCATCCTGTCTAGCCTAGGCTGGGGTCTATCAACCTCGTCCCTTACTATTATCGGCTGCTCGGGGGCTGAGGGAAGTTTAATCCTCTGAGGCTCGCCCCTAAACCTTCTGAGGAACTCCTTGGCCTCCTCAACATCGACCTCGCTCTCTGTTACGAGGAAAACCGACTCCATGTGCCCGTCAACAACTGGAACTCTATTACATGAAGCCTCCACCTTAAATCCGGCTGGGATAATCCTTCCATCACCCATCTTTCCGAGTATCTTTTTAGTCTCCCTGACCACCTTTTCCTCCTCACCTGAAATGTAGGGTATAACGTTGTCCACAATCATGAGTGACGGAACACCGGGAAGCCCGGCGCCTGAAACCGCCTGCATCGTGGCGACGTAGACCTTTTCTAACCCGTATTGGTCATATATCGGTTTCAGTGCTATGGTCAACCCTATCGTGGTGCAGTTCGGGTCAGTCACTATGCATCCGCTCCATCCCCTCTTCTCCCTTTGCACGTCTACGAGCTTAAGGTGATCAGGGTTCACCTCTGGTATAACTAGTGGCACGTCCTCCTCCATCCTGAAGGCACTGGCGTTACTCGAAACAAAGCATCCAGCCTCGGCGAACTCGGGCTCAACTCTCTTAGCGACATCTGCAGGTAGAGCCGAGAAGACCAGTGTAGCCTCAGCATCACGCACCGTCGCATCGACAACCTCCATGGATGCTATCTCCTCAGGTATCTCTGTCGGTAAATGCCACTTCTCGCCAGCCACTTCACCGTACCTTTTCCCGGCACTTCTCTCCGAGGCCGCTAGCACTGTTATGTCAAACCACGGGTGGTTATATAACATCGAGACAAGCCTCTGCCCAACGGTTCCAGTGCACCCCAATATTGCGACATCAACCTTCTTCACAATATCGCCCTCCACTCAATCATTTAAGCGATCCCTTTTCATTCTTTTCGCTAACTTCCTTACAATCCACAAAAATCCCCCGAAACCTACCTTTGAAACTTATGAAGAAGGTGCGCCCGCTCACTATCGGAGGGAATATCCGACGCAGCACCTCTTCATAGCACGCCGCACAACTACTCCTCGCTGAATCGCTTAAGCGCGCAACTCCACTAGACTTTTCGCTGACGACTAAGCTTCGCAGCCGCCTCAAAGTAGCCACCACTTTTTCAGCGTCCCGCACAGAAAACATATGTAACCCCCTGAAACTGGCCGCACTAATTATCCGCTAGCACATCCTTTAACAGTTAAATGTGAACCCCTTAGAACCTGTGGATAAAATGCCTATTAAATCATGAGGGAAAGAACTAGCTTTCAATATCAGTTCAGCTAAAATTGGCGCTGCATCACAGCTCGCCTGACACTTAGCGGCAAACGATATTGGCGCTGCATCCCAACCCCATCCAACGGCAACCACTAACTGCTAATAGGGCTCCAATATTTAAGTTTTTTTTCCACCTTTGCTCTCCAAATGCTTACTTCGTTAATACCGTTGCCGGATAGTTAACGTTTTGTGGTGCGTTCCCCCCATGGGCCACTTACACCCCCAACGACAAGCACCGACACCAACCTCAAGGCACCCATCAAACCAACCACCCAAAACACAACACAAACACCAAGAAACCCATACACTACAAAAAAGTTAACTATTAGGAGCCTCAGCTTTCCTCCTCTTGCTGTTCAGCGGTTTTCGCTTTCACAACAATTTTCCTTTTTTGCTTCGCCACGAATTCTCCCGCATCGACTTCGCTCAGGAAATCCATCACAACTCTGTTGAAAAGAGAGGCCTCCTCGATGAAGAGAAAGTGTGACCCCCCTTCAAAGATTACCAGCCTTGAGTTGGGTATGATTTCCGCCAGCACCTCGGAGTTCTCGTAGGGGACGGTTTTGTCGTTGGTTCCGGCAACGATGAGGGTCGGAGCCACTATGCGGGAAACATCGTATCCGAGGTTAAACCCGCGGATGGCCTCCAGCTGCCTAGCAAGAGCGTACCTTGGAGTAGCCTCCTCGATCATCCAAAAAACTATCTGGTCTATTTCC
>JAHAWR010000094.1:2399-6275 GCA_018383835.1 Candidatus Jordarchaeia archaeon
ACTCCAGGTTAAACACAAAGGACAGCCTCCTCCTTAAGGCCTCCTCAGTACCCAGTTCGTCCTCCCACCTGCTTAGGATAGCATTCACAACCTTCTCCGGTATTGGTATCGCCACTTCTCCTCCGGGATGTGTGGAGACGAGGACGAGGCCAGCCACCTTCCCCGGATACCTTAAAGCGAACTCTTGGGCAACGAAGCCACCCATGGAAACGCCAAAAATGTGGGCTTTATCAGCCCCGAGAAAGTCGAGGAGCTCCCTTAAATCCTCAGCGAACATGCTGATGCTATAACGTACATTGGGCTTATCACTCAATCCAACGCCCCTATTGTCGAAAACAACGCAGGAGTATCTAGCTGGGAATACTCGAAGCTGCTTAAACCAGATCCAGCGGGCGCATCCCCACTCTCCTATCATTACCAGGGGGAACCCCTCTCCGTGGACTTCAAAAAATAGCGCTACACCATCTCTAAGGGTAAGGCATGGCAACTCCTAACCCTCCCATGAATGGCAGAACAAGTTTACAACACCCATCGTCATGCTAGACGAAGAAAAATATTATGAGAAAAAATGGGAAAGGTTAAGTATAAAAACGTTCTTATTCAATTTTAACTCAACTTTTTCAAGGTACCATCTCCCTTAGCTTCAACTCGCATCGCTTCACAGTCAGTTGCTGATCAGTTTTTGATACTCTAACGGATGGTGATCCTGTTGGGTTATAGTGACATGAAAAAGAGCCTTTGCAGGATGATAGCTGGCGAAATAACTCTTTCAGAGGATCCGGGCGCGTCCATGAGAATGTGGCGTGAACGCTTCCAAGTCTCACAGAGAGAAGTTGCAATCGCCCTCGGCGTTTCTCCGTCGGTTATCAGCGACTACGAAAGTGGGAGGCGTCTATCCCCAAGGATAGACACCGTCCAGAAGTTCGTTAGGTGCCTCGTGGAGCTCGACGAGGCGAGAGGAGGTACTGTGATCAACGGGCTCCTGAGGATGATGGGAAACGAAATCCCGTCAGACGTTATACTCGACATAAAAGAGTTCTCATACCCTGTTAAAGCTGAATTCCTATGCACTCACCTCAAATGTGAAATCTTAGCCAACGAAGACCTGCTCGAGCAGCCCATCTACGGCTACACGGCAATAGACGTCGTAAACGCAATACTGAAACTCTCATCAGAACAGCTGGTGTTGCTCTACGGCGCGACACCTCAAAGAGCGGCAATATTCGCCAACGTTACAAGTGGGAGAGCATCAATGGTCGCCATAAAGACAAGCAAGATATCCCTCTCAAACATCAAACCCACAGCAGTAATTCTTCACGGGCTAAAGAAACTGGATCCACTCGCCCTCAAAATAGCAGAAAGTGAACGCATCCTTCTCGCCGCCTCCACAATAAAAGACGTGAAAAACTTGGTAAAAGCCCTCAGGGACTTCATGCCACACCAAATAACCTAAAACCATCACTCCCAAAGTCTGGCTTATATCGAAGTGTAATCGCGCTCACTTTAAACACTTAAACTATTCTAGACCTAACTCTCTTCTTCTGTCTATTACCTCACTTACATCAGCCCCCGTTCCTATTATAGTTACTGGCTTCTTCAGGCGGCTTTCCACCTGCTCGATGAACTCTGCGGCGGCCCTCGGAAGCTCGCTGAAGCTCGTCGCTCCCTTACACTCAGGGTAAATCGCGTCAAGTTTCGTTATCGCTATCTGTGTTGCACCATTCAGCCTCACAGCCCTCTCAGCTAGCTCAAAGTTGAAAGGCGCAGCCCTCCTCTTTCTGCCGGTAACCGTCGCCACCTCAAGCCACCCTCTCCTAGCAGCCTCATCCTCGCTCAGCTCCCCCAGCAACGGCCCTCCACCCACCCTCGTCACGTAAGCCTTAAAGACGACTAGAACCTCGTCCACCTTGGTCGGCCCAACGCCAACGTCGGCGCACGCCTGCGAAGCCGTCGTATCCTTGCTTGTCACGTAAGGATAGGTTCCATGATACAGCGAGAGGAAGGTTCCCTGAGTTCCTTCTATCAAGACGTTTTCCCCCATATCTATGGCATCGTTGACCTCAAGGGATACGTCAGTGATATAGGACTTCAACTCCTCAACATCCCTAGCAAGCCTAACAGTTCTCAGCGCCCTCTCAGCGTTACACGGGCCGCAGCCAGTGCCAGTGCTCCCGATTTTTCCGGAAAGGTGACTGGAAGCCCTATCCTGCTCTATGTGCCTCTGCTCTATTATCGCGCAGTTATAATCCACACCTACCCTACCCTCAACGCCAGTAGCATTGACCTCGTCAAAAAATATTTTCGGGTCCACGAGGACCCCCGCCCCTATGAGGACGCGCGCCCCCTCAAAAACGAAGCCGCTTGGTATTTGCCTAAGCTTAAACCTCCGACCGCCAAACTCAACAGTGTGACCTGCATTGGTTCCGCAACCCCCCCTAGCGGCTACAGCAACCCTGTCTTTTAAAGCTAAGTAAGACACAACCTTACCCTTACCCTCATCGCCGAAAAATCCTCCAACAACAACATAGCACGTCAACAAGACCACCCTTCCACCGTTAACCCAACCAAAAAACCACCATCAAACTTAAAAAAAGTTCGCCCTCAGACTACACACGGTCTCAATAAAGGCTCTGAAAATTTGTCGGTAACTTCTAAGATACAACGCTTCTTATCTTTTCTTGTACAGTGAAAGAAGGGGAGTTTGGCTTTTAGAGGGGCTTGTAAGATGCTCAATGTTTACCTAAATACCTTGAGGGAGTAGAATAGGCGGGGATCAGGGTGTTATAACTTCAGGAGGGGAAGCAGTCTCCGGAGGGTGAAGTTAGGTGCTTAATGGACTGCTCAGTAGTTCATGAGAAGTCAACTTTTTATGGCTTATTATTAACGGACAGCCAGATATGAGTCCTGTTTCCAGAAGCAGGGTGGCAGTCTCCGCATTCAATGTGGGTACCTCACTGTTGCCTCAAAATCCCTCGAAGGTACAGCCAGTAGAGGGAGACAAAAAAATTAACTACCCACAACGGCTCACTAATAGAATTAAAGTTATTCAAAAGGTATAAATTAGCTGGAGCCACACGAGTTATTTGGGTGGGTGGCGATGATTTGGAAGATAGTCTGATACTGTGACGAAAAGGCATTTGAATGATGCCCCCCACCTTTCCTCACAATAATCGTCAGTTTTCAATTTAGTTTCCTCATAGCCCGTAGCTCGGAAGACCGTCGTAGTCATCATCCGCAACACAAACTTCGCCGCGGGGCGCCCGCAGTCTTTCACGTCTCATTTCACCATTAGAATCTTTCCGGGTTTCCGGGTCCAGACTAAGTATGGATAGGTATTGATCCATACTTGGTCCTTGGGGTTCATGAGCCTTAAAGCCCCTCACGGGTTCACCTGAGCCTGCATCAGCCTCACCCCCCGTCAGGGCAAACCCACCCCACCCCCCACAAACCCAACGAAGAGCTTCGGAGACGGAGAAAGACCCTCCACCTGAAGATATAAGTTTAAGCATGCATTTAGCTGCCTATCTATTTTTAACCCGCAACCCTTGCACTCGTAGAGTGCTCCCTTCGGGGCATTAACCATCCCACTGGAGCACCTCCTAGTAGAGTTGTGAGGGTTTAAAAGCTGAACTCTAGACTTGTAACCCATTAAACTGATTATAGTTTTCCAATTGCTTTTTGCGATGTTTCTGTTGTGGGTTCTTGACTTTTTGAGCATCTTCTCCTTTTTAATGTCTTCGAAGCCGTGAACGTAGCCCCTAAACGCCTCAGCAATCACTCTCGTTACCTTATGAATGAAATCCCTTGCCCTATTCCTCTCCCTCCTCGAGTATTTCTCCAAAACTCTCCTCAAAGACGGCTTCCTCGAAGCCTCAC
>JAHAWR010000097.1:0-4202 GCA_018383835.1 Candidatus Jordarchaeia archaeon
TCATGATGAGGCTGCCCGTCATGCTCAGGCTTCCGCTGAGCGACGCCTGCAAGCTGCTGCCAGAGCCCAGCGTGACGTCCGTCGACGCGTCCCCAACACTCAGCCCGAGCCCAACGTTGGTTGCTGTTGCTTGTATGTTTGCTTGCGTGAGTTGGAGGGTTCCCGTAAGGGTGATGGTGCCTGAAGGAGTGATTATGTTCGTTGTTCCTCCTTCTATGGTGAGGTCTCCTGTGAGTGTTATGGCTCCGTTCATGGTGAGTGTTGAACTTCCTTCGCCCAGTACAATTGTGGTTTTGCTGCTTGCTATT
This sequence comes from Candidatus Jordarchaeia archaeon, assembly GCA_018383835.1. Classification (GTDB taxonomy): domain Archaea; phylum Asgardarchaeota; class Jordiarchaeia; order Jordiarchaeales; family Freyrarchaeaceae; genus DTBI01. The sequence goes on from JAHAWR010000097.1 coordinate 309, forward strand.
TCCATGTTGGCTGACAGTTCTAGTGTGCCGCTTAGCGTGCCGCTGAGGCTCAGCTGGCCATTTAGGGTGATTTTTCCGCCGTCTGGCATGTTTATCTCGGCGTTTCCGCTAAGCCATATGTCCCCCTGCATTTCCATAGTGCCCTGCAGATGGGCGTTCAGCGTTCCAGTCCCCGCCGCTATGCTGATCTGCCCGCCGCCCATGCTTACAGTTGTCTGCTGCTGGGAGGTTAGGCTTATGGATGCCGTTAAGCCTGTGAGGTTTAGCTGGGCGTTGCTGACGTTTACCGTGATGCTTGGAGTTTCAAGGTGGAGGCTGCTGAGGCCGGATACGGATGCCTCGTCCGTCGACAGCGTTAGGTCTATTGTTGAGGCCCCAAGGCTCGCTTGGAGCTGGCTGATCTCTATGTAGGCTTCGCTTGGCGTGAGGCTGATGTACGCGTCTATGCCGATGTTTCCTCCGCCGCTGGAGTTTATGTTGGCTGCGATCGTGGTGTTAGTCGAGGTGAGGGCCATCACTCCGTCGGTGACCGTAGCGCTCGGGGTCGATGTTTCAAGCGAAATCATCGTGCCAGAGCCCACCGTGGCGCTCCCTTGGATGTCGACTGTGAGCGGGTTATCCTGCGTCGAGGAAACAGATATGCCCGTGTTTGTGATGCTCAGCTCACTACCATCCGTGGACATCTCAAGGCTGAGGCCTCCTGTTAGGGATAGGCTGCCCGTGGCGTTGAGCTTCGTGCTCGGCGACGTAAGCGTCAAGTTGAGGTTCTCGATGTTCGTCGCTCCAGAGGCGGTGAGGGTTAGGCTACCGGAAGTTATGCTCCCCGTCATTGGCGGTTTCAAGGAGACCGTTATTGGGTCCCCTATGATGGCGCCCATATTCATGTTTAGTGTGCCTGTGGTGGTGAGGGACAGGCTGGTTGAGCCCAACGTGGACATGGTCATCGAGCCGGCGGACACGTTGGCCCTGCCCGCCATGTTGAGAACCAGCGTGGCGGCGGTCATTGCTGCGGCGCCAGCCATTGTGATGTTGTTTGGTGAGATGTAGGAGTAGCCTGCTGGCATGGAGACGTAACCGTTCAGCGTCAGGTTGAGGCTGTTGGTGCCGTAGGTGCGCTGCAGGTCAAGTGTGCCGTTGAGCGTTAGCCCGCCTGCTATGGTTACGTTAGTGGAGGCAGGGAACCACTGGGAGCCGTTAAGGTCGAGTTTCAGGCCGCTGGTGAGGTTTTGGAGGTATGAGGTGAAGCGGACATTGGTTTGGGTCAGGTTCTGAAGGCCAACCACCCAGACGGAGCCACCCGTCGTCCAGCCTCCGGAGGTAAATGAGGATGCTCTAAGGGAAACGCGGAGGCTGTTTCCAGGGTAGGCGACGGACGGCGTAACTCTAATAGCGCTAGAAGTAGTCGAGTTACTGGTGAACCTCATGACGGCCGAGTCCCAAGTCAACATCATCATACGCGTGTTGGTTGCATTTATGATGCCATCACTAACAATCATGGGGTTAATGCCCGTGGGCTGAGGGCTCTGAGGGTCTGAAACACTCCAAGACTCAAAATCAGTATTCTCCCCCCACCTTATGTAGTAGAGGCTAGTGTAGCAGTTCTCATTACTCTCCATGTTCAGTATTTCCTCATTCATGTTAATACTTACTACTAAGAAGAGTCTTAGTGTTGGGAGGACGCCGTCGTGCGCCATTTGGCTAAGGTTGACGTAAGAGTATCTAGGGTAGTATGTGTAACTTTCAGTATCGGAGTCACTGACGAGGCCTGCATTGACATAGAGATAGAATGTTATGGTGGTGTTATTGATTGTGATGAAGAGGTGGCACTCTGCCTCAACACCCATCATAGTTCGTATTAGGTATGTATAGGTTTGTATGTAGCCGTTGTATACTTTTATTGGTGCTCTTACGTCTATTTTTGTTGTGTTTGTTTGGTTGTTCCAGTCGCCTATGTATCCTGATCCTCCGGGTCCTGTGGTGAATCGTGTGTAGTATTGTCTGAGCTCTTGGTTTAGGCAGTCTTCTGTTACTGCTCCGGTGGCGTTTGTTACTGCTCCTATTGATATGGTTCCTTGGGCTGTGAAGTTTGCTGGGCTGGTGGTGGTTCCGTTTATTATGATTTGCCCGCCTGAGCCGAGTGGGTATCCTTGGTGGAATTCTGTGGTGTATGCTTCCATTGTGAATTGGCTTGGTGTTGCGTTTGCCATTGAGAGTGTGGGGGATATGGTTAGGTTGGCGTTGCTGCTTGTGTTCACTACCATGAGGTTTCCTGTTATGATGCTTTGTCCTGCTACTGTTATTGGTGACTGGGCTGTGAGTTGTCCTGTTAAGGTTGTTTGCCCTCCTATTGCTTGGAGTGGTTGGGGTTGCTGTTCTTGGGGTGCTGTTGCGGCGAGTAGTATTGGGGTTGGTGTCATTGCGAAGAGTAGGCAGACGAGTATTGCGAGTGCGCTTATTGCTACTAGTGTGGCTGGTTTGCGGTTGCCCTTCCTCTCCAATTTTCCCCCTCTTTTTTGGATTTTCTAATGTTCTCTCTAACGTTTCCTTATGGTTTTTGTTTGTTTTAAATGTTTCTTTTGTGATTTTCGCTTTTCTTTTTGCTGATTTTTCTTTTTTCCATGTTGTTGTTTCGAGTTTTCTTTCATTTGTTTTCTTTGTATTCTATTTTTTTCTTTGTTTTGTATGTAGTTTTTTCTGGGCGCGTCTGTTGCGTGTTGTGTTTTTTCGCTGTTTTTTGCCTGTTTTTGCTGTTGTTTTCGTGGCTGCGAGGGGGGTTTGAAGATTTCGCAATGGGGCTTGATGGGGAACCTTGCAGGTTGAAGAGTTTTTGAGGTTTGGGTGAGGCGGAGTTCAGAAACTGCCCCAGCGTAGCGTAAACTTCGACAACCATGCTGGCGTGTGTTAGCTATGGCTGCGTTGTGTGGATTTGTTGTGGTGGTTGGGTGTGTTTCTGGTGTTCTGGGTGTCTTGTTGCGTGGTTGGCGGTTTTGCGGTGTATGTTTTATTAGAAAAGTTTTAATTGAAAGAAAAAAAAAGGAAGAGTGGTGTTTGTTGTCGGGTGGTGTCCTGTATGGTGGAGTTTTCTGAGGAGTTGGAGGCTGATTTAAGGAGGATTTTGGGTGAGGTTGAGGTTGACGGGGATGGCAGGATTTTCTATGGTGGTATGCGCTACGTCTTCTTGGATCAGGATCTTTTCATGGTGTCTTTTGAGGAGATGATGAATTTTATGGGGGCTTCGATGAAGACGCTTCTTTATCCTTCCGTGGAGCTTTCGGGGTATGCTGTGGCTAGGCAGCTGATGGATGGTGGGGTTCCGCCGGAGAGGGTTATAGAGGCTTACGCGGAGTATAATAATCCGAGGGGTTGGGGGCTGACCGAGGTTGTGAGGGTGGACTTGGAGAGGCCGGAGGTGGTTGTCAGGATGCACAACCAGTATGTTTCTTCTTGGCTTAAGGAGAACGTGAAGGATCTTGAGGTGCGTTTCCCCTTCTATGAGTGTGGTTGGGGAATGAACTGGGTTGGGGCTGTTAAGGCTGCCTTGGAGAGGCTTGGGTGCAAGGTGGGCAGGCTCGTCGTCGAGGAGACGGAGTGTCTGGCTAGAGGGGGAAGGTTCTGCGAGTTCGTGATAAGGGGGGAGGAGTAGTGGAGGTTAAGCTGCCGAGGGATGTGAGGGAGTTTATGAATGCTCTTAGGGTGACTAAGGATGGCGCTCTCGTGTTTAACGATAGGAGGTACGTTTTCACTACGGGAATACTATTGGCGGTAGCGCTTTTCGCGGCCCCCAAGGAGCGCTACGGCGACATGGTAAGTGCCATCCGGAGGGGGGCATTTGTAAGGTATGGTAGGAGGAGGGGGGCAAAGTATGAGGGGCTCGGCTCCAAGGGGGCGCTGGAG
>JAHAWR010000097.1:4211-6220 GCA_018383835.1 Candidatus Jordarchaeia archaeon
GCTGAGTCATACCTCACAGGCTTCGGCAGGACGGAGCTGGTTGAGTTCAGCGATTCGCGCGTCGTCGTGAGGGTTTACGGCTCACTATACGGCGAGGAGGCGGGTAACTACCTTAGGAGTAAGGGGATGAAGCCGGAGCCGGTGTGCGTCACAGGCTACATAGCTGAGGGGGTATTAAACTACTTCGCCGAGAAGGAGGGTAAGCCACCCTTCACGTCGCGGGAGGTTAAGTGTAAGGCTATGGGCGACGACTACTGCGAGTTCATACTGGAAAGGACGGGCTAAGCAGGCGCACACGAGGCATCCCGGATCGCCCCGATCCCCTTAATTTTTCCGTTTTGATGTAGGTGGGGCTGATGTCGCGATGCGCGAGCCCTAGGTTGCCATGGGTCCAGTTCCAGGCTCATGAAGGGGGGAGGGCGTCTTCTGTTCCCTTTAAGATTAATTAAATTCCTTTGGCGAGAGTTTGCTCTTACATGGAGTGTTTCTAGTGAGTGGAGGAGGGCCGTGTTGCCACAGGTGCAACCTAGAGATGTTTCCCTTCTAGGGTGAGGACCCCGGTTGGGTGGGGACTCGTTGGTTGCTTTTTAGATTTGCTTCTTCCAGCTGAATATTTTTTGCATTATTGCTTTTGCGGTTTTGGGGTCTGGGGGCTCGTCTTGGTTTAGTGTGAGCTGGTGGAGGGCTTCAGCCATTTGGAGTGCTACGGGGTGGAAGCTGAACTCCAGTATTATTCTTTCTCTCGCGTCTGCCATCAGCTGGTAGACTTGGCGTTTTGGGGCGCGGCTGAGGAGGAGGGTTGCCGCTCTGTCCAGCTCCCAAAGTATGGTTGTGAGGTGGCTTTCTTGGCTGCATGGTGGCTGCTTGGCTTTCTCCACCACTTCCAGCGCCTTGAGCTGGGCTTTCTGGTGGTCTTCAGCCCACACGTTAACGACAACGCTCGAGCCCGAGAGCTTCACGTGGTACAGTGTTTTCTCCCCCGAGTCGAGGGACAGGAGTTTAAGCTCGTCGGAGGGTGAAGTGGAGTTCTCCGTTAGGAGTATGCAGGCTGAGTGCTGGGATATGGCGCGGTAGACGGACTGCAGGGGGGATGGAACATTTAGGTTTAGGGTGATCGAGGCTGCCGGAGGCTCTGACCAGAACCTTGACTCAAGCTTCAATGGTGGAAGCACCTCCAAGGCGGTGAGAAAATCCTCTGTTAATCAACCCAGCTCGAGATGCTGGCGAACCTTTCTTACTGATTTCTTTTCCTTCTCTTCCTTTAAAGCTCTTATGTTCCTCCCTTTGGGGCTGGGGTTCTGGAACAGAACTCGATGACTTCTTCGTTCTTTAGGCTGAAGGTTAACTGGGAGAACTACTGGGTTAGTGGGTGTTGGTGTGGGTTTCTCTTTGGGGTTCTAGTCTGATTGCTGGTGTATTGGGATCACGTTCCCGGAGTCGTTTATTGTGAAGTTGTAGTCGTATGTTTTGTGTTCGGTGGAGATGACCAGCTTGTACTTGTGCCCCTTTTGAAGCTTGTTTTTCGGGTGGAGGGTTATTTCCTCTGTCGGTTGACCGGTTAGCCTATAGGAGGCTAGCGTGTCCACGCATTTGACAGGTGTGGAGGGTTTGAGGGTGTGCCTCCGCCCTGCAGTCTCGGAGAATTCGATTAGCTGTATTTTTAAGAGGCCGCAGCTGCATTCGTACCCTAGGTTTCTGATGTGCAGGGTTATTGTGCCGTCATTAACGCAGATGGACTCCACTTTTAGTTTTCGGCGCCTTTTTTCTAGCTCCTCGAGCTCCTGTGGCCCGCCCAACCGTCTAAAACCGTAACACCACATGTTTCCTCAGAAAGGAAATCTTAGTGTATGAAGTTTTAAACTTTTTGTGTGCTCCCCCAGGTGAGCCGCCCTTGGTTGCATGCTGGGAAAGGTTTTAGACGGTTGGGCGGGCCACAGGAGCTCGAGGAGCTAGAAAAAAGGCGCCGAAAACTAAAAGTGGAGTCCATCTGCGTTAATGACGGCACAATA
>JAHAWR010000007.1:0-5075 GCA_018383835.1 Candidatus Jordarchaeia archaeon
CCCAGTTCCAATACATCTTTTTTGTCTATTTTGTTGGATTGTTTATGTGGTGGCTTCAAGGGAGCTTCTTGGCTTCTTTAAGCGTGTAGAGTCTTTCATTAGTAATTTATCTATACTTACAACTATTTAAAGTTTCTACTCGGAAACTGCTAACCACGGCTATGGGCTGCTTTAGGCCTTCAAACCATACTGTTGCGAGGTTTACGATGCCCAGGTCTATGTAGAGGGGCTTATTGCTTCCTCTTATGGGAGCTCCTCAACCTTGACCGCCATAAAAACTCCTCCACACTTCATCCACGTCGTCGTAGACTATTTCGAGTCTGCCCTGCATGCCATGCCACCTCAACTCGCCCCTATACCTCAGCCTTAAACCCTTGGAAGATAGAGATATTCATCGAACCCTGTAGCAGTCGTTTCTTATGATGGTCCTGAACTCCCTTCTGCCGCTCTTCTTCCAGTACCTCGGCATAGAAACTTTGGCTATATGCGGTGGAAGCTTTCCCATGGCTTCAAGCCTCTTTAGGGATAGGAAGCTCCTCCAAGCCTCGTTATTCTTGTTTATGATTTGCTGCGCCATTGCTGAACCTATGATTGGAGCATATTTCTCGTATAGGTGCTTGGAGTACCATGGGAACCTTTTGTAGCGTATGTATGCTTGCCTGCGTTCAAAGTTCACTTCGTTGTATACCTAGCGCAGTTGTCCGCCAACTTTCTAAGGCTTGGGCAACCCTCAACTATGAAAGCGTTCGTCCTCTCCACGTCAAACACCCCTCTGGGCTTCAATGTATTTTTCAATCGCCTCTTCGGCAGCCCCTATTGTTGAAACATAGTAGCTGTGAGTCCAGAGCGAGGACAGCTTAAGCAGTTCTGGAAACTCCTTCCTGAGGATGTTTGAGCTCCCACCCTTAATCCTCCTCACAATCCTATGCACTGGGATTGTTGGATAGGCTGAAATAAACAAGTGGAACTAAAACCACACTTTATCACGAAACATATGCCGGTGGTTTAGTCGGCAGATTTATATCGTTTAAGAGACCTATAGAGGGCGGCGTATGAGGGGTGAATTGAAGCGAGAAGTGAAATTTATGGTTTGAGGCGGTGAGGTACTTAAGAGCATTTAATAAAGCGCCTCCATAGTTAATGGAGGGTTGTGATGGGGTGAAAGATTCTTAAAAAGGGGTTGGTGAGATGGTGAGGTTCTCTGTGATAATCCCTGCGCTGAATGAGGAAAAATACATTGGTTTAACTCTTAAAAGCATATTTAGACAAACGTTTAAGGATTTAGAGGTAATCGTTGTTGTGGACGATAGAACGACCGACGCCACGGTGGAGATCGCCGAGAGGGAGGGGGCAAAAATTGTTTTCTGCAACAAGCACACGGTAAGTGATGGAAGACACATGGGGGCAACTTGCGCTGAAGGGGAGATACTATTTTTTACTGATGCTGACACACTTATACCGCCAGACTTCCTTGAAAAGGTGAATAGGAAATTCATGGACAAGAATGTTGTTGCTTTGAGCGGGCTGGCTATACCATACGATGCACCCATGATAGGTAAGGTGGAGTACTTGGTCTGGTCTCTGGCAAGATACTTGCTAAACTGTTTAGGCAAATTCTTCCCCCCAGGATACTACACGGTGATTAGAAGGGACGTGTACTTCGAAATAGGGGGATACACGGAAATTGAGGACCAGACCCCTTCTTCCCTTGACAGAAAAGATGGGCTTCTCGGGCTTAGGTTGGTCAAGAATGCTAGAAGTAAGACCGTTTACTGCTTGGACACCCCTACCTTCCCCTCTTCGAGGAGGATGCATAAACTCGGCTTTTTAAAATTTAACCTGTACTATGCTTACATACTCAGCCACTTGTTCCCCTCGGTTAAATTCTTCAGGAGGCTGGCATACTTTAATGAGAAGTACTCAAAATGACCATCCGACGCTAGGATTTCCCTATGATCATTATTCCGTCGAACTGGAATAGGATAGTATAGTTGCCTGAGCTAAGTAGCTCTGAAATGAGTTTGCTTGACGGTAGCAGCTCGTAGAATAGGTCTATCCCCCCAACACCGCGAAGATGGTACCATTGTGAGTGCGTGTCAACTATTACTAGGTCGTAGTAGGATTCTGGCATGAAGGAGTAGTGCTCCATGTAAAGGTTCATGGTGGGGGTTAGGTGAGGGAAAAGGTTGCTCTGCGTGGAAATCGTGAAGTATGGTGGAATAGATGACAGCAAGCTTTCAAGCAACTGGTCTCGTGGTGTCACCACTCCAACTTGCCATGCGACCCGTGCGACGCTATAATTGTAAAAGCTCATGAAGCTGCAGCTGAGCACTATGAGAACAAGGCAGAGAGATATTTGGCTTCTTTTAAGGGACACCTCCAGTTTCCAAGCGAATTTAACCTTTGACGCCACTTTCTGAGCCAAGTCTGTGAGGTTTTCCAGTTTGTCTGCGAGGTTTTCCAGTCCGTGGACTGAGGACGCGAATATGAATGGCAGAATAAGTGCCGGGTACTGGACATTTATGGCGTTGTAATGCATAAGGTCTGTAGAGGTGACGCTCAGGATGATCCACGGCATCGCTGGTAGCAGGGTAGCTGGACTCAGAAGGGAGAGAAAAGCAAACGGGAAGAACAGTAGGAGAAGGTAGTTTACCTTCAGCGAAGGCTCCATAAAGGCGAGGGCGAAGATAGCTTCGTCTATGAGATACTTCCCGTAGCAAAGCTTGAATAGGGCAAATTTAACGATACTTGGGGTGAAGGCCGCCTGGAGGCTACCAACAGGGTTAACCAGAAAATTCCTCACCACTTCTCCTACCCCGATTCCCAAGTAAATCCAAGGTAAAGCATGCCTGTTAGCTGCAAGTATGGGGGGAAACAGGGCTTGCTGTAGAATAAACCATACACCACCCAGAACCACTGTGACGGCGGCGAACACGAGGTAAACATTGGAGAAAACATCTTTGAGCCTAAGCTTCAGAAGTGAAAGCCACGGGATCTCTCTCCTATGGAGCCACACCACATACAGGCCTATGGGCACGGCAGCGAAGGCCGCAACTTCCTTACACATTAAGGCCAGAAGTATGCATAGGGTGGACTTGAGAAATTGCTTCCGCTTAATGAAAAGTAGAGATGAAAAAAATAATATGGGAAGGAAGCAGTCAGGGTGAAAGTCGTAGAGGTTGACTCCGTGTAGTGAGGGGTTTAACAGATAGCAGAGTGTGAGGAGAAGGGAGAGCTTGTCTGATCTTAAAGTTTCACGTGAAAACAGGAAGGCAGGCACGGCGCTGAAGCCCAGTGCAACCGACTGGACTGCAAGGAGGAGAAGAGGGGTTTGGCTGAAGGAGTAAATGGGGAGGAGGAGGAACAATATGGGGTCGAGGTGGAATTGGAAGTGGGATCCGAGCTCGATGACATCGTAGAATAGGAGACCGAAGTTTAGGGTGGAGTATAGGGCTTGATTGAAGATTCCGAGGTCGCCTGCCAGCGTCCGAAAAGCGAAGTGGTTGGTAAAGGAAAGAAAGGTGAAGGAGGCAGAATAGGTTGCTGAGAATAGAAGCGGGAGAAGAAGGGGTGGACGCGACCTTAACGCTCTGTACCGCAAAGCGGGACACCTCAGAGCCATAAATCAAAAGTCCAAGTAAGTTATTGTATATTAAAACTTTTTGAGGAAAGTTACTCTTCACTCCCTTAGAGATAGCTCTCGAGAAAGATGCTCGCGTACGTGAATATTAAGTACGCCAAGTTGCACTCTCACCGATGCAAAATGGATTTAATTTGTGTATCAAAGTAAGTATGGTCCCCCGCTTCCATGACTTCTATGTCCGGCGGGTCATCGAGCCCCCCTACGTCGTTGGACCATATTGCACTAGGGTTTTCTTCGTCTTTGCCCAAATGCACCATATGGATGGTGCTGGTGCCAGGCAGTGTGGTGACCTCCGCTTGACCTGGAGCCAGTTGCGCGTCCCATCGACTAAAGGGGTTTAATGCTTCATCTTCAAGCGTTCACCCTCCCCATTGTGGTATGTTACCTTTAGGCATCTGTAGTGTTCTCGATTCACATTCATGCCTCAACCTTGTACTCCATCTTCCTCGAACGACTCCAACTCCTATAAGCGAAGCCGCCTATCCAGCTTCTCGACGACCAGGCTCCCGTTCCCAGACCTCTTTACCATCTCGTCAACGTGCACCAGAGACGGACTCCACGTCTCCCAAGGATTCAATCCCAGCTCGAATCCGTCGGCCATCCTTTATTTAAACGTGTTTATGGCGTCTTAAACGGAGACTCCGATACCGTTGTTTCTTCCAAGTTCGCTTCAATGCTAGGGAACTCAAGACGACGACACCGACGGCCAGTAAGAGAAATGGATCTCTCGGCTAGCAATCATGGACGAGTTCACGCGTAATCCCGTTCATGGTAATGGAGACAGGGCAGATTGGTAAACCTCACGAAAAACCTTGGCACTTCCAAGTGGTTAGTGAGAAGAAGCAGACTGCTCCAACGTGGAACAGTCCTCCAGCATTCCCCCGAGTACGTCGGCTCCGGCTTAAGTGAGAGGTAATTGTAGTCCACATTCCTAAAGGAGGAAGGTACTGCTCACATGATGAATTCCCTCAAGTTCATCAACTTGAGGAAGGCCAGTGCAAACTGGGATGAGGCTTAAATGCTTCCGAGTAGTATTTAAGCCGTCTTCCCGTCCATGCTCAATGTGTCCTTAATGGGTTCCAGACTAAGTATGGGTAAGTGTTGATCCATACTTGGTCCTTGGGGTTCACAAGCCTCAAAGCCCCTCACGGGTTCATCGGAGCCTGCATCAGCCTCACCCCCTGTCAGGGTGAACCCACCCCATCTCTTCATAAGCTCTGCAAAGAGCTTCGGAGATGGAGAAAGACCCTCCACCTGAAGATATAAGTTTATGCATGCGTTAAGCTGCCTATCAATCTTTAACCCGCAACCCTTACACTCGTAGAGTGCTCCCTTCGGGACATTAACAATCCCACTGGAGCACCTCCTACTCGAGTTATAAGGATTTAGAAGCCGGACTCTAGACTTGTAACCCATCAAACCAATTATAGTT
>JAHAWR010000007.1:5312-12612 GCA_018383835.1 Candidatus Jordarchaeia archaeon
TAAACCCTATGTATATGGAAGAGCCTTCTAAGATCAACTCTTACCCATCCGATCTCTGGGTTGAAGCCGTCAAGGCTCCTCTCGTTGCAGTCCCATGCAATCACTCCTCTTTCCTCAACTCTCCGCTTAAACCTGAAAGTAATGACCAGAAACTTCTCGGTGAGGATTAGTTCCCCCATCTCCCCCTTAGCCCTGCTCCAGAACCAAGCATTCGAGACATCGAAAACCAAATACCCTTCAAACGGTTTAACGCTTATCTTGATCTTACCGTTCTTGTAGGAGTACAGTGTTTCCTTCACTCTAACAAACTTCTTCTTCACGACTGGCTTCGCTCTAGTTCTTCTCCCCTTCAAGTAGTTCCTCCTCCAAGACTTTAGTTGAGTATGCTTGCTTGATTGCGGAGTCAGCGTAGTGGGCGCAGAAATCCCAGTTTCTAAGTAAAGAGTTTCTTAGGTTGCGCTTGAATTCGCTGCTCTTCGGAATTATCGGAATCAACCTTTTCCTCTCGTGACCTTTTCCTTCCAAGTTGTGTTTTTCCAGGTCTCGTCGATCGCTCTTTGCAATAGCCACCTGTAAGCCTCTAAGAACCATTTAACGTCGCAATTATGCTTTACTTTGTAGGATCTAACTTGGTATGAGCTTTCTGACACCACTAACAACCTCCTTATACCTATGGCTCCTCATCGTAGAGTTTTCCAGCGAAGTGCGAAGCAATGGTTATCAGTTCGTCGGCAACCCCCAGTTCTAATACATCTTATTTGTCTGTTTCATTGTTGGATTGTCCGTGTGGTGGCTGCAAGGAGCTTCTTGGCTTCTTTAAGCGTGTAGAGTCCCTCACTCATCAGTAACTTATCTATACTTACAACTATTTAAACCTTCCTACTCGGAAACTGCTAACTACGGCGCCACTAAGAGGGGGCTTGAGTGCGATGGTGGGTTGCCACCGCCCAGGATTTTGCATACTATTAGCCTCTGACCGCTACCGCTCCCCTAAACCACCTTGAGTTCACCCTTTCACCCAACTAGTTTTAGGTTGCCTGCGCTTGAAGCGTGTTACGCATTTTCCGCGTATTTGTGAGGGTGCACGCCGCAGCGTGGATGCCTATTCGCTGTTCTTGAGTTGCCGGTAGCGGTAGTTGCACGTGTGGGCGGGAAGGATCTACGTTTCTATCTTGCTCAGCCACCTTGACTTTTTAACAGCCTCCGGGCTTACCTCAACCACCTTTCCGTCAGCGATTACGAGGTGGACCACTGGGATCTCGGTTCCGGATATTCTGAGGGCTTCTTGGACTGCGTAGTGCAGCTGGACGCAGTGGGGTGAGCCATCTATTGTGAGCACGGTCACTGACGTCGGGTGAGCCTTCAGCTTGAACATGTACGCCAGCTTGTAGACGAGCATGTTCATATGTTCAGCCTCCAAGCACGCTGATAGTGTGGTGCGCTCCATTGAAGCCTCCCTGAAGGCTTCAGGGTGCTCTGCTGGTATGCAGGAACCATAAATAAGGACATCTCTTCCCTGAACTAAGCGGCTTCCAGCGTTAGTCTCAGCGAGCCTCCCGCTCATGCAATAACCCTCCCTTCTCAAAGCTTATTAGCCGCGAATGCCCTTAACTATGTTTTGGACGACGAGGGAGGTGGCGGGAACGTCCGAGGAAATTAGAGTTAGGTGCGTGCTTAAGGGGAGCCCGTGCAGCGCCGTTAAGGTGTCGTCGGAGAGAGGGGAGGTTACCATCGATCCGAGAGCCTGCCTCCAGTGCGAACTGATTAGAAGGGGGGAGAAGCTGCCAGTTCCAGTATTCGTGGTTCAGCCGCCTCACCTACCGGCCGCTAGAATGCTACCTGAAATCCTGCCGGCGAAACCTCCACTAGGCATAAGCACGCGTTAATAAAGTCATGGAACGAGAAAAAGGGGAAAAAATATTATGGGAATCGTGGCTCAGCGGTTACTTTTTAGCCAGTATGTATGATAGGACTCCACCTATGAGGGCGAGCATTGCCCCCACATTGAATAGTACGAGGAAGCCTATTAACCCTAGGATTAGGCAGATTGCGCCCCCAGCCTTCATCCCCTTCCAGCTCATTAGTCCGCCGACGATTATCAGGATTCCGAGTATCACTAGGCTTATGCCGTAGGTGTATATTCCGCCGCTTATGGTTCCCATTATGCTGGGAAGGTATCCGAGGAATATTGTAAGGTTGCTTATGATTAAGTTTAGAAGCGGCAGAGCCGTGACTATTGGGGTAAAGGCTTCAGGGTTGATCACGTATGCAGCGATCGTAGACATTATTGCGTTGTTTATAGCTGAAGGTATCGGCAGTACCAGGGCACCTACGCCTAGAGCGTATATTCCGCCGATCACTGACAATATCGACCACGCTGAAAGTATCTCCTTCTCGGAAACTGTCTCAGACAACGCCTACTCCTCCAACCCATGAATTCTTCTCCCGAAGAGAAGTATCTTCCCTCCCACTTGTTATAAATTTTTCCCATCATTTCAGTATTTGAAAACGAGTTTTAGACGGGATACCTTTGGTAGAGTAGAGGGCTAACCACTTGGTGAACTACAATGAAGCTACTCCGCCTTCAAGGCATAATAACATTTTATCCCAGCTACCCTGATAGAAGAAAACCCCAACCACAATTTTATGCTTCTAGACTGGAGGCGGCGGAAATCAAGAGCGTACCCCGGCTGGCTAACTCTTCAGCTGTGAAGGTCGCCTCAACCGCTAAAGTTAACAAGAAGGAAGCCGAAAAGTGGGTACGGAGCAACTACCGCTACTTCTAGACGTAAATAGGTGACGAGGCCACAGAAATCACGTTAGTTGAATAGGGAGTAATTACAAAAACCGAGAAGGAACATCTTCTGTACCATGTTGTGACGAGTGCACCCCCCAAGCGATTCGCGTTTAGGAGAGCTGTACATTTTTCTGAAGTTTATGTGGTCAATTTCTTCCGGTTTTTCCGCGTATAATGCTTCCATTTTTTAATCATTTATTGTTAACGGTATGTTTACTCGTCGCTGGGAACTGCTTAAAAGTAAGCTGTGTCATGGTTGCATTGCTTTTCACTTTTGGTCGGCTGTTTGTTCCCTCGGCTAGTTGTGAACCGAAAAAGCCTTATATCCGAACTCTTGATTACTGGGGCAGGTAGCCAATCGCATGGTGAAAGACGAGAGACCTTGGCTTCGCAAAGAATCACTCCGGGTGGCTACAGGGGGAATCGCTCATTTGATAAACGTTTTCAAGGACGGTACTCTTCCATCCTCACGGCCGAATAGTGTGCACGAGCAAGAAGCCGGGCATTTTCTTTTTTGGCACATTCAGCGACTGAGGGGTGAGCGGCTTCATCAATTTACCGCGCTACCCTCTTTTGTCCTGTATTGCTTGTCGGTGGAATTTCTGATGCCCCGCAAGTGGGGGGGGTGATGGTTGCATGTAAGTATTTCTGTGATAGTTTTATTTGTTGTATTTGTTTTGATTGCTATTCGAGGGATAGGTAGGATTAGACTTAAGATTTGGCAGATTATGCTTAGCGGGGCGGTGGCTGTACTACTGGCTCAGGAAATTTCTCCAGTGAAGGCTTTGGAAGCAATAAACGCGGATGTGATGCTGTTCCTGTTTGGAATGTTTATTGTTGGTGAGGCCCTTTATGCTAGTGGCTACCTCTTCCACTTTTCCTACAGGCTTTTCAAGAAAGCCAAAAACGTGGATGCTCTGGTACTTATGATTCTTTTCAGTATAGGTTTACTCTCCGCCTTTCTGATGAACGACACTCTGGCCATAATTGGCACCCCCCTAGTGCTGCATTTTGCAAAGAAGTACAATATCTCTCCAAAGCTTCTACTCTTATCCCTAGCCTTTGCGGTGACCATTGGCAGTGTAATGAGCCCTATAGGGACCCCCAAAATCTCTTAATCGCCATAGGAGGCAACATCAAGAACCCCTTCATCGAATTTTTCAGATATCTAACCGTCCCCACAATAATTAACCTCTTCATCGCCTACATTGTACTGAAAATGTTTTACAAAAACCAGTTTGGCAAAAGTTTAGGGGATCAGAGCCAGGAACCCGTAAATGACGAGAGGCTGGCGCTCCTATCAAAAGTCTCCTTGATCTTGATCGTTACCATGGTCATCATAAAAATTTCTCTAGTATTTCTGGGATGGGCTGTGGAGTTTAGATTAACCTACATTGCCCTAGTATCTGCGGCACCTATAATCATATTTAGTAAAAGGAGATTTGAAATATTGAAAAGCATTGACTGGTACACTCTGATATTCTTTGCTTCAATGTTCGTCCTTATGGAGAGCGTGTGGGATTCAGGGTTCTTCCAATCCTTCATAGGGTTCAATCCCGGCATAACATCTATCCCCACGATACTGGTAACCAGCGTCATAGTGAGCCAGATGATTTCCAATGTGCCCTTCGTGGCCCTCTACCTGCCCCTTCTATCCTACTACAACCTTTTCCTAAGCCAAATACTCAATATGCCCTACCTATCCCTCTTTCCACAGCTCCTAGAAGTCTTCGGCGGCACATCCACAACCCAACTGGTCGCCCTCGCTGCAGGAAGCACCATCGCTGGAAACCTAACCATACTGGGAGCCGCCAGCAACGTAATAATTATCCAAAACGCGGAGAAAAATGGGGAAACACTCACATTTTTCGAGTTTACCAAAGTAGGGGTCCCACTCACCCTTATTAACATAGTTGTTTATTGGATTTTCTTATCCCTCCTCTAGGGTTCTGAGCTACGTAGTCTTTGGTAAGGCTTACGTAGCTCAGAACACTTTGTAAGGAAATACTCCGCCAGTTACTAAGAGAATAGTATCAGGACTCTTAGATAGTAGTAATTTGAGGCTCCGTCTTTCCATTTAGATTTTATGTTACCGGGTGGCTTCAATCTTCTTCCCCCTAAAAATTTGCTGGCCGCTCTTCCCTTCTCTTTGCGCTTTATTGAGGTGTCAATAACTTTTCTTAAACAAGATTATAGTCGAAATCATCATAACATATTGATAAAGCTCCTCCGCCCAACAAATTGGTGGGCGAGTCGAAAGCAGAATTTGTTTTGCTCCTTCTGTGGTGGCGAATTAGCTTTGCTTAATTTTGAGTATGGCTTCTTTCGCTTCTAGGGCTGCTCCCAGTGCGCCTATTATTTGGGGCTCTTTGGGCACCGAAATTTTTGTGTTTAATTTGTTTTCCAAGAGCTTGACTATGCCTCTGTTTTTTGCGACTCCACCAGTCATTATTACTTCTTCCTTTAATCCTATTCTTTTGACCATGGTTGCTATTCGTTCAGAAATGGAGTGGCATAGTCCCGCCGCAATGTTTTCCCTTCTCTCACCCTTTGCCAGTAGGCTTATTACTTCGGATTCCGCAAAGACTGTACACATGTTGGAAATTTTTGAGGGGTTTTCCGAGTTGATCACGGCTTGAGACATTTCTTCATAGTTCATGTCTAGTGTTCTCATCATGACCTCTAGGAATCTTCCAGTTCCTGCGGCGCACCTATCATTCATTTGGAAGTCTACTACTCGGCCCTTCTCATCGATTGAGATGACTTTGCTGTCCTGACCCCCCACATCAATCACGGTGCGAGCACGATTATTTGTAAAGAATGCTCCTTTAGCGTGGCAGGTTATTTCTGTCACTCGAGAATTTGCAAAGGGAGCATTTATTCTTCCGTAGCCAGTAGCTACAGTATAAACCACATCTTTGGGGTTAATTCCCGCCTTCTCGCAGGCTTCACCAATTGCCCTTATGCCGGAATATTGAGGATTAAATCCGGTGGAGAGTATTGCGTACCCCACTATCTGAGAATCTTTCAGAACCACAGCCTTGGTCGACGCTGAACCTATATCGAGCCCTACGACCACGGCATCCATTAGCGTCCCACTGAAAAAACTATCTGGCAATTAAAAAAGTATTTTTATTTTCTGATCATTTCTAGAAAGGCTTCAACTCTGGTGGTTATCTGCCCCACGTCTTCGTTGCTGTAGTCGGTTTCTATTTTAAGCATTGGTACGTTGATTTTCTTAAGGGATTTTTCCATTTTGGCTGCTTCGATGTTGTAGCCGTGGCAGGTCTGCAGGGAGTAATGGATGACGCCGTCCACCTTAAACTCCTTAGCTAGCCTAACAACGTCCTCTACTCTTCCAATGTTTGGTGTGAAGCATGAGCAGTGAATGTTCAAGTAAGCGTCGGAAATTGCCCTTATGAGGTCCTCCACAGTGTTGGCGGAATTATCTATTTGGCCCATGCTAGTGTATCTTGTTCCCACACAGGACTCTTCCACCACTATGACTGCACCGCTACTCTCCACTATGTGGTGGAGTTTCCAGTTGGGGATCGCCATGGGACACCCCGAAACCATAATCCTTGGAGCACTTTCATCTACCACGCCCACCTTATTTTTAATCCGTTCCTGAAGCTCCTCCACAAGCTCCTTGGTCTTTTGGGTGAATCTTTGGGGGTCATCGTAGAAGGCTATTTGGAAAACGAGCAGTGAATCCTTACCGCTTATAGGTGGAGGCACCGCCTTCCTAGTACTGATAAGCTGGTCAAGAACCGCCCTCTTGGCATTAACAATTCCAATTGATTTCTTCAAATCTTGAACAGTTATTTTGTGGCCCGTGATTTCTTCCAGTTTGGATTTCAGAGCCATCATTTCCCTGTAGAAGAGTTCTCTAGCCTGTTCTGTGTCTGGCTTCTGGGGGACCTCAACAGTGTAGGTGGGGCAAAGCTCACTTAGTAGTTCATACATTTTCTTTTTTCCATCGCAAGTTGTTTCTCCAACACAAATGTCCGCAGCCTGGAAATAAGGACAAATCCTGGCAGCCTTAAAACCATAGGAGGCCTTAATCAGGGGGCAAATGTTTCTAGGAAGAACTTCCTCTGCCTCTTGATCTGTAAAATTCGAACCGCCACAGAGCCCCACCAGAACAGCGTTAGAAGCAATAACTAGTTCCTCAGGAACATAAAGGCAGAAATATGCCACCACCTTTTTACCAGCATCTTTAGCATCCAAAAGCTCCTTTACTCTTATTCCATGCACTCCCGAGACTACAAAGTCATAGTACTCCATTGCTTTGGGCCTATTTTTCTGGGAGAGATACACATTCCGATAAACAAATGGCAAAACCGCCAATAGTTGGTCATGTTTCTCCATATTTATACCTAGGTCTTCCCACATTTTCCTATAATCCGTCTCCATAAATCTCACCCCCTTCCTTGTTCTCAGCATTAATATATAATTTTTTTGGTATTATTATAAGAAATTCTTATATAAGTCTCATCAAAA
>JAHAWR010000007.1:12638-18452 GCA_018383835.1 Candidatus Jordarchaeia archaeon
TTTCATGCAAGCCGCCGGAGGCCTAGAGGATGGGTGGTTGTGTGGGGTTTTCCTTCTGAGAATTATCAAGGACCAGGAGAAAGATTATGGAGGAGGAGCATTCTCACCGTGTGAATCACCAATGGGTGGGAATTCCCCTCACTCCACTGTAAAGGTACTACCCCAAAAACTCATTTTCAAATACTGTCACCCCTGAAAGGTTTATATATGTTTTTAGGCTAGCCTAAAATTGGTGGTTTGATGCCGCCAGCGCAAGACGAGCTCTCAGAGTCGGAAGAGGAATATGTGGAGGCACTTTACCACATGTACGAGGAGGGCAAAAGCAACGTGAAGACCAGTGAGCTGGCTGAGAGGCTGGGTGTCTCCCCGGCGTCAGTAACCGAAATGCTGAGGAACTCGCTCACCAAGAAGAACTTGGTCGAGTACATTCCTTACAAGGGGGCCAGCCTGACTCCTCTGGGGCGTGAGGTCGCCGCGAGGGTGGTCAGAAAGCACAGGATAGCTGAGCGCCTTCTCATGGACGTTGCGGGCGTAAACTGGGACGAGTGCCACGAGGAGGCGTGCAAGCTGGAGCACGCTCTAAGCGACGAGGTGGCCGATAAGCTGGCGGCATCCCTTAAGAACCCTGAGACATGCCCCCACGGTAACGTTATCCCCTCCTCAATCGGGGAGGAGAAAGGTGAGGGGGGCAAACCGCTTGTCAGCTTCAACCCGCCCTTAAAGGTTAGAGTTGTGAGGATAATAAAGGAGAGCCGCGATGTGCTGAGGAGGCTTGCCTCCCTGGGAATAATGCCCGGGGTGGAGCTTAAGCTGGTCAGGAAGGCGCCCGCGGGCGGCCCAATCATAGTTGACTCAGGCTGCCTTCAGGTGGTAATGGGACGGGAGCTCGCAGAGGTCATAATGGCTGTCCCAGTAGACGGTGAATGAGATGAGCAGGGAGAAAGCGCCTGGCAGGCGCACCCTAAAGGTTTTCCTGGTGGGGGCGCCAAACGTCGGCAAGAGCGTCTTCTTCAACAGGCTCGCAGGGGTAAACGCCATAGTGTCGAACTATCCTGGAACCACCGTTGAGGTCATGAGGGGGTTGGCCAGCATCGATGTGGTTAGGGTTGAAGTGGTAGACCTTCCGGGAACATATAGCTTGGGTTGCCTCTCCGAGGATCAAGAGGTGGCTGTGAAGGCGATCATAGAGGAGAAGCCGGACGTCGTAGTGAACGTGGTCGACGCAACTAGACTGGAGCAGAGCCTCATACTTACCCTCCAGCTCCTGGAACTGAACGTGCCACTAGTGGTGGCCCTTAACCAAGTGGACTTCGCCAAGAAGAAGGGGTTCAGCATAAATCACGAGGCTCTCTCGGAGCTTCTAGGCGTCCCCGTTATACCCACTGTGGCAACTAAGGGGATAAATGTGAGAGACGTCCTAGAAGTGGCAGTCAAAGCTGTGGAGGCCAAAGTGGAAGGAGAGGTGGGCGTGCAGCTTGACCGCCGCCACGGGTATGGCAGGAGGAGGGGCTTTAGGCATGGGCAGTCGATGAAGTGGAGCTTAGGCGTCAGCCCTCTGGAGCAGGGGCGCCGTAGGAAAGTGGAGTATTCCCCCCTCGTGGAGGGGCGCCTTCGAAGACTGGAGCGCGCTTTTTCAGGCTACAGCGTGGGCGGCGTGGTTACCCCAAGGATCCTAGCCGAGTGGGCTTTAGAGGGCGATTTAAAGGCTGTTGAGGCGGCGCTTGGGGGGAAGCTGCCCGAGTGGCTCGCCGCCAATGTGGAGGCTGCTAGGCACGAGCTGGAGTGGGCGCTTGGAGAGAACTCTTCCATAGTAATGTCTAAGGAGAGGTTCGCCTTATCCGGCTGGATAACCCGGCAAGTTATGCGCAGGGAGAGCACCAAGGCGACATTGCAGGAGAAGTTGGACGTCGTCTTCCTCTCCTATTCGACTGGCATCCCAGTTCTCGCCTTAATCTTGACTGGGATTTTCGCTCTGGTGTTCCTCGGCGGAGGGATGCTCGAAAGGGGGATCACAGGCTTCTTTGAAAACTACGTGAATCCGTCCGCAGAGTGGCTCATTGGCTACACGTGGGTTGAACTGGCCATGAAGGCAATTAGTAGCCTAGTAGTGCTTCTGTATGGTGAGGCGGCTGCTCTGGCTGCCGAGCCCCTAGCGGGGCAGCTTTTCCCCCTCCAGACGCTCGCGAAGCACTTTGTTGTTGACGGGCTGCTGATGGGGGTCGAGGCGGCTTTATCGGTGGCGCTACCATACGTTGCCACTTTCTACCTTGCCCTAGCGCTTTTAGAGGACACGGGCTACCTGTCACGCATAGCGTACTTGACCGACTTGATTCTTCACAAGTTTGGGCTTCACGGGAAATCGATAATACCGTTGGTGTCCGCTTTAGGCTGCAACGTCCCAGCCATAATGTCGACGAGGATACTTGAGAGCCGGAAGCAAAAGTTGATCGTCACGTTCCTGATAACTCTTCTCCCGTGCTCCGCTAGGACTGCGGTGATACTGGGAGCAGCGGGGCACTACGGTGGGCTCGTCTACGCTCTGGCGATCTACATGGTAGTCCTCGGTCTGGTCGCCTTGCTCTCTGTGGTGTTAAGCAAGGTGGTTCCGGGGGAGTCTCCAAGCATGCTCATGGAGATGCCGCCGTACAGGTTCCCATCAGTCTCATCCCTGCTCTTTAAGACGTGGATTAGAACCCGGGAGTTCTTTAAGGTAGCCCTCCCATTCGTGGTAGCCGGCAGCCTGATGCTGGCCCTCCTTGAAGTCTTCAACTTGGTAACCCCCATCATGTATACCTCAGCCGGATTCATGAGTGGCGCCCTCGGCCTTCCGTCAATTACGAGCATCACATTCATCTACGGGGTTCTAAGAAAGGAGATGGCTATAGAAACGCTCCTAGTGATCTCCAAGCTTAAGCTCGGGGTAGACGACATTTCACTTTTCATGACGCCCATGCAGATCTTCATCTACGCTCTCGTTGTGGCCCTCTACTTCCCGTGTGTGGCGACTTTCGCCGTCATAGCAAGAGAGCTCAATACTAGAGTAGCATTGCTGATAAGCGCCGCCACGATAACGGCAGCCATACTAGTCGGGGCAGGAGCCTACCATGCCTACCTTGCCCTTAACCCCCTAGCTCCAGAGCCGCTCGTGACGCTCATGGTCAACTGGTGGGCGCTCACAGCACGCTGAGCCCCAAAACCTACCTAGCTTCTAGTTTTGAGCGTGAAGAGGCGTTGCTCGTCCTCGCCGAGGAGACTCATAGCCTTCCTTTCTAACTCTTCGCCGCTCGTTGGCATCCTCGAAAGAAGACCTTCAATCAACTCCCTTGAAAAAAGTATTTCTATCGCTTTTTTGTCTGAACGAAAAACTGCCCTTATTTCCAGCCTGTCGCTGGTGGGGTTTAATGTCAGCCTCCCATTTCCCACGGTGCAGCCGGAGGAGGCTTGGATGCCGTCGATCACGCAGCTCACGGGCGGCTTAGGGGAAACGTTGACCTCCACACTTGCCGGTTTACCTATTAGCCTTCTCGCAGCCAAGCCTGCACGTAACCCTAAAACAAGGAATGGGCCAAGGTGTCCGTGAAGCCTTACAGCAAACTTCAAAAGGTCTTCCACGTCTTCCGCCAGAAACGCCCCTCCTTTCCTCCTTTATATGTTACACTTCGCCATTCCCGTGCTGTATATGCACTCGCTGCAGCTGGGGGAGTTCCCGTAGCAGTCGAGCTCGTTACCGTCGACGAACCAGCACTTCAGTGTCGAGTAGGGGCAGTTCCCGCACCATGGAACAGTTTCAGGCAGAGCCTCTATCTTCTTCCTGAACTCAGTGTACTCTCCGCTGCCCCATATTTCCTTCAAGCTGCTCTTTTTTATGTCCCCGAATAAGTGGGCCTTGAATGTTTTGCTGTGCTTGTTCACGTAGAGCTGGTGGTCGTGGAGGTATTCTTGGCATGGGGCAACCATTCCGTCCCAGCGTATGACTGCAGTTTTCTTCTCAACGTAGGGGCATGATCTACCTTTAACGCTGAATGACACGGGTGGGAGTGTTATCTTCACACCATGCTCCCGTGCAACTCTTTCAGTCTCACTGAAAGTTTTCTTGACTGCTTCTAGCAGGTTGACATCTACCTCGCCGCTTAAGAGCAGGGGGACGTTTAGCTCAACGCCCATCGCCTCAGCCTTACGCCAAGCCTCGCTTAAAAGCTCAACCTCACTTGACTCCATGATGCTCCCAACGTATCCCAGCGACACGAAAAAGCGTGCGGCTTCAACTATGACCCGCCACCCCCTCCCGAGGAGTTCCTTGCCAGCCTCGATCGCCTCCTCGCTAACCGTCGTGTAGACCGCTTGACTTGCCGCCTCCTCGAAGTAGGGAACTATGTGTGATACGAAGATGTGGTTGGCGTCCATTCCGGCAGCCTCAGCCACGAACTCTGGGAGCTCACCCAAGTTCTCCCTCATGACAACGTACTCCAACCCGACCTCCACGTCAGACCCGAACTTCTTCAGCAAGAACTTGAGGTTCTCAAGCGCGCCCACGTAATCTATTCCTCTCCTAATTTTCTTCAACTTTTCCTCGTTTAAGCTGTCGAGGGACACGTATAGAGATGTTAAGCCTGCATCAACCAACATGCCAGCAAGCTTCGGAGTGAGAAGCACACCATTCGTGGAAAGGGATATCTCTCCACCCTTGCCCATCACCCTCCTAGCGAACGCTACCATCTCGACTATATCTGAGTTCATCAGCGGTTCCCCGATGCCATAAAGGATTACCCTTTCAGCTTCACACAGAGATCCCTCAAGCTTCCTGAAGAGGGAGAGAGGCATCAACCCCTCCTCGCCCGAAACCCAAGAACGCCTCTGACACATGAAGCAGTCCAAGTTACATGCAGATGAAACCTCAACCTGAAGAGCCAATGGAAAATCGTCAGCCAACATACCACCACAACAAAACAAGCTAATAACGCATATAAACAAAACTGCTCAGCTCACAAGGAAAGAAGCGGCAACCACCCACTAACACGGAACAATTGGGGGAAAACAGGCTGGAAGATCGGGTGAAACGTGGACAGGCACTGATGAACTATGGGCCGCGGAGAGCCATCCTTTGGTTGGTTGTTTATCCGCCGGCTATCGGCGGGAAGATCGAGACTATGTCCCCGTCCTTAAACCTTATGGGTTCTTTCATTGTTTTCACGTTGACTCCGTTTAGAAGGAAGAGTACATTGTCCTTGACAGTTCTCTTCTCGTCGTCGAAAAGGTCGCGCCTCACCCCCTTAACCTTGGAGTCTAAGGAGTGCATGAGGCTCTCCAGTCCTCCGTCACAGTCAACTTCAACCTCTCTAACCTTGTATTTATCCCTGAGGGAGGCGAAAAATTTCACTTTAACCTTGACCATAACATGAACACCCAAGAAAGAAATAAGGGAAAGGGAGGATATAAAAAGAGTTTCTCAGGCTAGCTTTAGCTCCTTCAGCTTTTCCTCTTTCGGCATGCCGTTCACCCAGCCTCGCAGCTCATAGTACTCCGGCAACATGGCGTCGAGTCTGCTAACATGCCCCTTAGCTGGCCCCTCACTCACCTTTTCCTTAAGCAGCCTTGGAGGCAGAGTGTCTTCCTTCCCGTCTATGCCGATCATACCCATTATTTGCCTCTCAATGTTGTATATCCTTTCACCGATTTTTAGTAGCTCACTCTCCGTCATGTCCCATCCCGTTATTGCTGAGAGCAACTGGGCAAAGTCGGATGGAGCGAGAGCGAAGGTGACGAAAAGACACACGCACGCAGAGTTGACGACGCATGTGAAGTCTTGCAGCGTTT
>JAHAWR010000007.1:18526-21180 GCA_018383835.1 Candidatus Jordarchaeia archaeon
GCAATGGCGTAGCCTGACACGTGGCATCCTCCACGGTTGGCTGTGGCGTAGTTTAGTGCCATCCCCTGAACGCCACGCGGATCGTAGGCGGGTATCTCCAGTTTCTTTACGCTCATGCTTAGTTCCGGCGCTCCATATTTTTCTGCTAGCCTTTTTGATCCTTCGGCTAGGTCTGCTCCTATTCCTGCCTTGTATGCTGTCCTCCAGACTGCCTCCACCATTGCTGCCGCGTTTCCGAACTCCAGCTTCAGCCCCTGGAGCCTCTCGGCCCCTATCTTCTTGCGCTGCACGAGCTCCATGGCGCAGGCTATCGTCTCCCCCATGCTGATCGTGTCGAGGCCGAGTTCGTCGCAGAGGTGGTTGGCCTTAACTATGGCGTCGAGCTCCTTAACTCCGCAGTCAGCCCCGAGAGCCCAAACACTCTCATACTCGGGCCCCTCAGTGTGCTCGACGGCGAAGGGGCCGCTTGGAACCCTGCTAACCCTCCCGCAGCCAATCGGGCAACCCCAACAGGCCCTTCTTTTCGTAAGGTATTTCTCCGCCAGTGTCTCGCCGCTTATCGCTTCGGCCTCAGGGAAAACGCTCGCCTGGAAGTTTCTTGCCGGGAAGATGCCGTGGGCGTTTATTATGTTGACTAGGATCGCTGTTCCATATGTTGGGAGGCCTTGCCCTGTAATGCTGTTCTCCTTGACCTTTTTGAGAGCGTCCCTTTCCGCTTTCTTGAACTCTTCTGGCTTCGCTACTGTGACCTTCTCTTTTCCCCCCGCTACTATCGCTTTTAGTTTTTTACTTCCCATTACTGCGCCTACGCCTGTCCTTTCCTGCGGCCCTGTGCTCGTCGTTTATTATGTTGGCGAATCGGACGAGGTTTTCGCCTGCTGGCCCTATGCAGGCGACGCTGACGTCCTTCCCGTGCTCCTTTTTAAGCTCCCCGGTGGTATCGAAGGTGTTCATGCCCCAAAGCCGACCTGCATCCCTCAGCTCGGCTTTACCGTCCATTATGGAAACGTAGACAGACTCCTCGGCTGCCCCCCTGACTATCACGCCGTCGTACCCCGCAAACTTGAGGTATGGCCCCCACTCTCCCCCAGAGTTGGCGCTGGCGACGGAGCCTGTGAGTGGGGATTTTAACGCCATGACGTGGTATCTGCCGCTAGAGGGGAATCCTGTTCCGGTAGCTGGGCCTGTGGCGAAGACGAGTATGTTGTCCGGGCCCAGTGGATCCATTTCGGCTAGGTTTACCCCCTTCTTTGCTAGTTTTCGGGCGTGCTCCATTATTATGGCTAGAGCAAGCCCCTTACCTCCAAGAAACAGCCTCAGTGTGTCCTCTTTCGGAACGTAGTCGCTGAGCTTACCTTTAGACAAGTCGACATCCAGAAACTTACCCATATATCCTCCGGGAATATTTTCCTCCCCCTAAAATTTTACAAATACAGTGTTAACTTAATGGCTCTTCTTACAGATATTTTTTTCGCTTTGGGTTCATGTACAGCTTTTTCTGGCGAAATCAGTTCCCCCACTTCTCAATATGGCTATTGCGGCTTCTCTATAGATTCTTTGTGTTTGGAGGATGGATTCGGCTTCGACTTTCTCGTTTATTCCATGTATGTTCTTCCCTATTGGTCCTACCTCGACGACGTTCCTTACTCCCTCCTCCACGAAGAAGCGGCCATCCGACGCCCCTCCTCCAGCATCGTGGGTAGGCGTTAAGCCTAGTTTTCTGTATATGTCCTCCAGAACCCTGACAAAATAGGAGTCTCTTATGATATACGGTTTGGCGGCTTCTCTCACGTCGAGCTCATACTTGAATTCGCCGTATTTTTCTTTGAGTCTTTCTAGCTCTCTTTTCAGGAGGGCTTCTACATCTCTAGATGAGACCTTCGGCGTGTTTCTTATGTCTATGTGCATGTTGGCGACGCGTGGTACAACGTTCTCCTTAACGCCCGCCTCGAATATGGTGACCGCGAATGTCGTCCGGGGCATTATGTCTCCCGCGTCTCCGGGATCCAGCCTCTTGACCAGAAGGGTGAGCTCTGAGCATATTTCGATGGAGCTAACGTAGCTCAGGTAAACTCTCGAAGAGTGCATTTCATCACCGTAAACCTTGAGCTTAGCCTGAATTATCCCCCGCCTTCCAACCTTCAGCAACAGGTCAGTTGTCTCGCCTATCAGGACGTAGTCAGGCCTCAGCCCAGTCCTCGACAGCAAGTGTCTGGTTCCCTTGAAGCCGCCGGTCTCCTCGTCCCCTACAGCCATGAGAAACAGCTTTCCCTCAAGTCCCTCTAAACCTGACACGTCCTCGAAGGCTGAGATGAGCGCTGCTAAGCCCCCCTTCATGTCCGCCGCCCCCCTCCCGTACAGCCAGCCTCCGTGGATGACCGGCTTCAGTGGGTGGGTGACCCATGCTTCGGGGCTCCAAGGAACCGTGTCCCAGTGCCCGTTAAAGGCAAGGGTCGGCTCACCCCTGGAAAACGTGAGCTCGGCGAGCACGTTCCTGACGCCGTCCTTCTCGTAAATCCTAACATTCGAGAAACTCT
This sequence comes from Candidatus Jordarchaeia archaeon, assembly GCA_018383835.1. GTDB lineage: Archaea > Asgardarchaeota > Jordiarchaeia > Jordiarchaeales > Freyrarchaeaceae > DTBI01. The sequence goes on from JAHAWR010000007.1 coordinate 21,064, forward strand.
TAAGGTAGTCGGCTATGTAGTCGGCGCACTCCCGCTGGTTCCCCGGAGGATTCGAAGTGTCGAACTCGATTAGCTTACATGCAAGCTCAATGGCGTCCACGCCAAACCACCGCAATC
>JAHAWR010000007.1:21196-27450 GCA_018383835.1 Candidatus Jordarchaeia archaeon
GCACGCTAAGCCAAAGTCTCAATTACACTAACAAAACAGTTAAACATTAAGTTTTCCACACCTTCACGGGAATCCTTTTGAGAGGATGTAGAAGCCTCTTTTCTCGTCCTCCTGCACTGCGAAGTCTGATACCACATACCCCCTCGAAAGATACTCCTGGAAGACCGCCCTCGTTTTTATTCTCCAATCGACTGCAAGCTTCGGATCTACCTGCTTAACAAGCCCTATATCCCATGGAACTTCAACCAAAACCGACCCGCTCTCTAGGCTAAGCCTCACCCTCGCTGCCTCTCTAACGCAGCCCGTGTCCCTGCTCTCTATGGCTAGAGGAGCCGTTTCATCGACGTCGCTTAGCGCCAAACGCCTACCGCCCCTCTTGATCCGCTCTACCACTCTGGGGGAATTAATCCACCACTCAGCTATGAACCTGTCACTCTCGTACCCCGAGTTCAGCGTATCCCTAATTTCTCCATAGTAGTTCACCACGTATTTCCTGCATATGGCGCCAAGCTTACCCACGTAAAGTGCTGCGTTCCTGCTCTGCAGCGGGTCGAAAGTCCACTTGATGAGGCCGAGCCCCGCGTTTAGGACATGCTCCCTTTGCTTAAGCTTAAGAAGGTATCCGATTCCTCTATTCCGCGCCTCAGGGATCACACCTAACATGTGATTGTAAAAGTAGGTGCCGCCCCCCTCCCTCCCAACAAGCCCGAAGCAGAAGCCCACAGGATCTACGTTTTCGAACGCCATTAGGAGCAAGCCGCCGTTTCTGTGCCCCGCTATCAGCATGTGGGCTGGGACGGGGTTATCTGTTCCCCAGATGCGGCGCTGCAACTCCTCGCACAGGTAGAACTCTGAAACGTTAGCTGGCTGTCTGACCACAACCACCATTTCCGACATCTACCCACTGAAGCCTAAAATCCTGCGAACCTCTCTTCATCCCCTTTTTTATATATTACTATGTTTCCGTTTTCGTCGATTACTCCAATCTGCCTTGCCGGGATCCCCACCCACACGGTTCTAGGCGGAATCTTTGTATCCTTGGGAACAAGAGACATTGCGCCGATCAATGCCCCGTCGCCTATTTCTGCTCCCGGGAACACTAACGTGTAGCCTCCTATCATCACGCCCCGCCCAACCCTCACCCTTCTAAGGCTCAGCCTTCTCCCGTCCATGAGGTGGCTTGCGATTACTGCTCCCCACCCAGCATATGACCCGTCCCCCATCTCTAGGAGGGGTGGATCAGTTATGAGGCTGGCAGCGGCTCCCTTGCCCAGCTTCGCCCCCAGCGTCTTCATCATGTAGTGTGCGAGGCCCGCCTGCCCTAGGGGGAACATCCCCCAGAAGCTGACCACCAAAGTGAAAAGGCTAGTGTTTATCAGCCAGTTTCTGAAGTTAGCGTTTCCGAAATCCATTTCGTGGTCTCCCTCCTCCATAGGCCTGATGAGTGCCTTGACCACTCTCAGCAGTATAATGTTGAACGACCACTTGGCGACAACGTAGAAGAAGGGCGACAGGGCGATCCATAAGAATATGGGAAGTCGCGGGAACACCAAATATAGCATATAGCAGGACAAAACCACGACGGGAAAAGTGGCTATAGCTGACCCGACGACAACCCCAGCCAGAATGGCTGGGACGTTTGGAGGTTTCGCCTCAGACCTACCTTTAACACCAGCGTTCTCACCCATCCATCAACCCCCCATAAGAATCTCTTAAACTCTAGACTGATGGAGAAAGATAAATATTTACCTTTTGAGGGCTTGACAAGCCTCTGGGTGTTGCTAGGAAATGTGGCATCGAAATTAAATGCCTTGTTTTTTCTGGGGGGGAATAGCTGGCTTCCTCAAACTTTTATTAAACTCCCGCTGAAATCGTTAACCTGCTCTAAGTTGCCGGGCTCCACCCACACTTGCCTCAATATTTTATTATTAAAACATCACTAAAATTTGTTTTTTATTAAAAACAAATATATATTTTATTTGCGTGAAGTCGTACTTGGATAAGTTTGAGGGGTTTCCGCGTTGAAAATATACGTCCTCTATGCGGATGAGTTTGGGGAGAAGGTTGCCGGCAACTTGGTAAACTTTTCCACGTTTTGCACGTCGTGCGGTGACGCGTGCGAGCACTGCAGGCGGGATTACGGCTCATTCGCCGGCTACATTTACGGACTCCACAGGGTCCCCCAAGACCTACCTCCATTCCTGGAGAACCCTGAAGACTACTTTCCGAGAGACCCGCCTAGGTGTGACCTGCTAATTGTCGTCGGTGTGCATCAGGATATCCTTGCAAGTGTGGATGCTTTAGCCGAACGAATGGGGGTTAAGGGCGTCATCGTCCCTATAGAGGATGGGGGCTGGTGCCCCGTCGGCCTCCAGAAACAGGTAGAGAAGAGCCTTGAGGAGATAGGTGTAGCAAGCGCCTTCCCGAGACCATTTTGCACCCTAGAGGAGAGGGGGACAGGTGACGTAGTAGACCAGTTTGTCAGGGAGTGCAGAGTTGGGAGACCCGTCGTGGAGGTCGAAGTACAGGGGGACATGATAACCAAGGGGCGCGTGCTCAGGACTGCCCCATGCGGGAGCACCTTCTACGTCATGCAGCAGATAAAGCTCACGAGGATATACAGGCTGAACGAGAGGATAGCCGAGGCGCATCATGCCTACCCCTGTACGGCGTCCATGCAGTACGACAAGACAATAGGCGACACGTACCTCCACATAGGAGGCTACGCCATCAGAAACGCCGTAGTTAGCAGTCTCCAAGTAGAAACTTTAAATAGTTGTAAGTATAGATAAGCTACTAATGAATGAAAGACTCTACACACCCAAAAAAGCCAAAAAGCTCCCTTGAAGCCACCACACAAACAATCCAACAATAAAACAGACAAAAAAGATGTATTAGAACTGGGGTTGCCGACAAACTGACAACCATTCTCCCTCGCTGGAAAACCCTCAAAATAAGAAGCCATAATAAGGAGGTCGTTAGCGTTGTCAGAGTGCTCATATCAAGTTAGATCCTACAAAGTAAAGCACAACTACGACGTTAAATGGTTCTTAGAAGCTTACAGGTGGCTATTACAGAGAGCAATCGACGAGACCTGGAAAAACACAACTTGGAAGGAGAAGGTCACCAAGAGGAGAAGGTTGATTCCGATAATTCCGAAGAGCAGCGAATTCAAGCGCAACCTAAGAAACTCTTTACTTAGAAATTGGGTTTTCTGCGCTCACTACGCTGACTCCGCAATCAAGCAAGCATACTCAATTCTAAAGTCTTGGAGGAGAAACTACTTGAAGGGAAGAAGAACTAGAGCGAAGCCTGTCGTTAAGAAGAAGTTCGTCAGAGTGAAGAAAACACTGTACTCCTACAAAAACGGTAAGATCAAGATAAGCATTAAACCATACGAAGAACACTTGGTTTTCGACACCTCAAATGCTTGGTTCTGGAGCAAGGCTAAGGGGGAGATGGGGGAACTAATCCTCACCGAGAAATTTCTGATCATTACTTTCAGGTTCAAGCAAAGAGCTGAAAAGCCAAAAGGGATGATTGCGTGGGACTGCAATGAGAAGAGTTTAGATGGCTTCAACCCAGAAATAGGATGGGTAAGAGTCGATCTTAGAAGGCTCTTCCACATACATAGGGTTTACGAGTTGAAGAGGCAGAGACTGCAGAGTAAGGCTTCGAGGAAGCAGTCCTTGAGGAGAGTTCTGGAGAAATACTCGAACAGAGAAAGGAATAGGGCAAGGGACTTCATTCATAAGACTACAACAATGATCGCTGAGGCGTTCAGTGGCTACGTTCATGGCTTCGAAGACCTCAACAAGGAGAAAATGTTCAAAAAGTCAAGAACTCATAACAGGAACATCGCAAAAAGCGATTGGAAAACTATAATCGGTTTGATGGGTTACAAGTCTAGAGTCCGGCTTCTAAACCCTCACAACTCGAGTAGGAGGTGCTCCAGGTGTGGGATGGTTAATGCCCCGAAGGGAGCACTCTACGAGTGCAAGAGTTGCGGGTTAAAAATAGATAGGCAGCTCAACGCCTGCATAAACTTATATCTTCAGGTGGAGGGTCTTTCCCCATCTCCGAAGCTCTTTGATGAGCTTATGAAGAGGTGGGGTGGGTTCACCCTGACGGGGGGTGAGGCTGATGCAGGCTCCAATGAACCCGTGAGGGGCTTTAAGGCTTGTGAACCCCAAGGACCAAGTATGGATCAACACTTACCCATACTTAGTCTGGAACCCATCAAGGAGGCAATAGACAGAGAGCTACTCCGCCAGCTGAAAGAAAGGAAGAGACCCCTCGCCCAGAGGGGCATCACAATTTCGCAAACAATTTATCCACCAACACAGCTTTAACTGTTATAAAACCCAGAGCTGGTCAAGCTGGCCAGGCTACCGGGCGTCCACATAAATCATAGTCCTCCATTTACATCTAAGTTAGGTTCATGCCAAGTGTAGCTTTCCCGAATTCGAGCATCCGGGAAGTCAGACCGAAAAAAAGCAACATATTTAAGTGAGATAAGAGAAACGTAATTTTAATCAGGCGTTTTCATGTATGGCGCTTGGAGGAGGGACTCGTCGGAAGGTCTCAGTGTAGCTGGAAACCTTATTTAAAGGGGGGGCGGTGCACGCGTAGGTTCTCGGTGATTCACACGCATCTGCCGAATGGAACTCCGGATGTTCTATGACCAAGGTTAAGGCGCCTGATAATGGTTAATCATGCTGTGCATCGATGGTGGTAGGATGAATAATGGGGTGCTCCTCTCCAGCATCCATAAGGGATCCTTGGCTATTTGCGTCGTTCTAATTTTTTCCTCCTTGGTTATGCTGTCTGCTTTCCCCAGCTTGGTACCCTATGCCTCATCCCACACCTATAACCCGGTGATCCTGGGATCACTATATCTTCCGAATGCGCCCACGGACGGCTTCTCCCTTATATGCATTCCCTCTAATGGTGAGGCTTACCAGTACCTGAGGTTGCCTACACCGCTGAGCTACGTTTTCGGGGTAGTGTCGTCAAGCCAGCCTTTAAGACTCAAAGTTTACGGCATTCACCCGGTTCCCGTAGAGGAGTCGGGCATTCTGCCCTCTTGGCAAGACATGCTCGTCGACGCCGAAGTGTCCTCAACATTCTTCGTGGTCTCCCCTCCAGCCAAGGAGTGCGCGGTAATCGTCATGTGGGAGAACAGGGGAGACCAGCCGGCCCTAGTCGTAGCCCAGAACAGCGTCACATTCCTAACCCTCCAGGGTAACCCCCTCGTCTCCCTATCCTACTCGCTGCTATTCATCGGGATCCTAGTTCTGGTGTTCACTATCATAGGGTTGATGTTCGAGCCCTCTCCCCCCGGAATGCTTGAGGGGGCCGGTGACACGCTGGCCGAGGCCCTCAAGCTCACTCCAAGGGCACTACCCTACCTTATGCTACCCGTCGGCTTCCTTTTTTCAGTATACTACCTCGCGGTCAGCCTTTCACTCACCCTGAACCAGGCTCAGTTGACCTCCCTTAATGCGCCATCTACGTGGAGCTGGCTCTCCCTTGCACTTACCGTGGCGTCGCCTATAGCCGCCTTCCTGTTAAGCGTCTTCATCACAGGCTTCATAATAGCCTTTGTGCGCAACATAGTTGAGTATGGGCGTCCAGCACTGCCTGAAAGCTTCAGCTTGAGCGCCAGGAGGTACTTTAAGCTTGCAGCAACCACCATCATGGTGGGCCTCATAGTGGGTGTCGGCCTACTTCTCCTTGTGGTTCCGGGAATATACTTCGCAACAGTCTACGCCCTAGCCCCACAGGCGGCCGTCGTGGAGGGGGTAGGAGTGAGGGAAGCGCTGCAGCGGAGCAAGGAGCTCACTAGCGGGGTGAGGCTGAAAACGCTCGCCCTCCTCCTGCTCTTCGAAGTAATAGCCCTCGTAGTCGGCTGGAGCCTCAACCAAGCCCTCTTAAGCGTGCTTCCCGTCCAGCTCCAGCTCAGCCCCCTCACCATGCTCCTTCTACCATTGCTTTACCTTCCTCCCGTCGACTTCAACCTTGTCGCCTTCATTTTCCCAGCAGTGTTCGGGGCTTGCTTGGCAGCTGGCTTCGCATCCAGCATCTTGGGGACGTTCATCCTAACGGGGGTCACGCTCTGGTTTTACGCCCTCGGAGGCGGGCTCCCCCAGCAAAGGTACAGAGTGCAAGTGTGCCACGCCTGCAAGCGCCGCATCCTGGGGGAGGCACGCTACTGCCCCTACTGCGGCGAAAAACTATGGAGGTAGCCTAGG
>JAHAWR010000007.1:27466-27998 GCA_018383835.1 Candidatus Jordarchaeia archaeon
CCGGGCTTCGAGCGAGGTCACGTTAATTTGGCGAGTATCCTCACGGCTTCAGGGTATATCTTCTCGGCGAGGTCTCTCCTGCTCCCACCGTGCGTCAGGATCAGGTATCTTCCGTCGCATATCTCATCGGCTAGTTCTGCGACGATGCGCACAGTCTCCACGCAGGCCATCTCCGTCAACCCCCTATCTCCGTAGTCGCCTCGGCAGACGTCGTGCCCGAGCTTGTGTATTATCATGTGCGGCCTGAACCTCCTAGCTCTGGGGACAAACTCCTCCTCCACGAGCCGCAGGTACTCCTCGTCGCTCGTGTTCCACCCAGCGTCCACGTCGACCTTCGCCCCCTCATCCTCGACGAGGCTCTGACTGCAGAAGCAGACGTGGAGCACGTCGCGCTGCCCCATAAAGATCGCCCTAGTCCCGTCCCCGTGGTGCGAGTCGGTGTCTAGTATCGCGTAGCGCCGTCTCCCACCGTAAGTCTCCTTCAGGTAGGCTATTGTGGGGCCAGTGCATGAAACATATGTTCCCCCCCAAG
>JAHAWR010000008.1:0-16112 GCA_018383835.1 Candidatus Jordarchaeia archaeon
TAGCTATGTCAATCAGAGTCTCCTCATCCTCGTCCTTAAACAACCTCTGAGCCCTTTTCGCCTCAGCCACCGCAAATCTGTGACGTAAAAATGGATCCCCAATAACTTCAACAATCAGCCTTGCTACGGGAAAAGAAAGAAATTCGACTTCGAAGTCATCTAAACCGAGGGGAGCAACCCCCTCCTCAAGAGCCTTTATCAATCTTTCCCTACTTCTCTCTAAAACAGGCCTCTTTTCAACCAAGTCCTCTAAGTCTATTTTTCTCTCCCTAAGCCATGCTTGAGCCTCAGTGGTAAAGGGATACTTCGCAATAAAATAGCTAGAAATTATTTTGACCCATCTCCTCTCAATCTCAGTTTCCTACAGTAATTTAAGGAGAAGCTGAAGTTTAAAAAATCCACTGTTCACTCTGCCTCTATTCTGGGAGCCAGCCAGTACGTTACTTTCCCTTCTCCAAGAACTCTGAACTCAAGCTTTAACGGCATATCTGTAGAGAAGCTAAGGGTCACTGTTTCACTTACGGAAGCCGCTTTGATCATATCCGAAAGGTAGCTGAGGGCATATATTGCCCTCGAGTTTTCGGACATGTTCAGTTCTAGGAGCGCTTCGCTTCCTTTATCTATTTTGACTTCTACTCCACTTGTGTCCCCTGAAGCGGTAATTCGCAACCCCTCAGGGGTTGCTGAAATTTGGACATGATCGCTGAATAGTTCAGCATCCTTTAACGCTTGAACTAGGGCATCAGACAGCATTTTCGCCTCGACGTTAAACTTGATAGATGGTGTAGGCGGCTCCTCCCCTCCTATGTCTAGGAGAGGTAGCCTAAAGGTTCTAGTAGTAGCGCCCTTAAGATGCACGCGTAGGCTGCCTGCAGCCTCGTCGAGGACAAGCTCTAACTCGTCGCTTGCACCTGCCCTACGCATCACCTTTCCCATCTCGTCAAGGCTTAATCCTATGGCTACATCGCCGCTACATTCGTACTCATCAAATATTCCGGCAGGTAGATTGACGTCTATCATGGCGACATGGCTTGGATCCATGGCCCTAACCCTCAAAGTATCTTTGCCCGCCCTGAAGATGGCCTCGTCTACGAGTACTCCCACGGCGTCAATGACCCGCTTCCAAGTCTTCGCATCTGAAAACTTCGCTTTAAACGGCAAGTTTTCCCCTCCTTTAACACCCCTAAATTTCATGTTAAACGGGATTTTTTAATCTTCTTCACTATCCTGTAGAGTCCTAAATCTAAAGAGCTCATATCTTGTATAATTTCCGCGTTTATGTAAATGCTTCCCTTACTGTCTTGGGATACTGAACCGAAAACTCTAACCGTTTTTCCAACCTCTGGGACTGGAGCGCCACCTGCCAGAAGCACCCTAATCGCCCCTGTTCCATCATCAACAATAATGTAGCTCGAAGCAGACTCCACAACCACACCAGTAACTCTTACGTATACGTCTAGTGGCGATATGTCTCTAACGTCCTTAGGAGCAGCATGCGGCTTAACTGGCGGCTTATCTGTTGGTCCGAGACTAAACAAGCTCACCTGAAACCCCGAGTCTTTAAGTTGGAGGACAGACATAAATGTTTTTGCAAAACCTAAAACCGGCTTAGTTGTTTGCTACTGCTAAAACTGCTTGTTCTAAGGCTTGTCTCAGAATGCTGTACATCTTAACTCTCCTCCTAGGGTCTATTGCAACCATGCCGTAAGTTGGGACTTCGAGTATGCCCTCCACTTGGCTGGGCTTCATGGCTCCTGGAAGATCCTGCTTGTTGGCTATGCCTATAATAACTGCGTCTGTTTTCTGCTTGATCTCGTCTATTATTTTCCTTGTCTGCAGAACGTTCTTCGGTGTCGAGTCGCTCACGGCAAAGATGACCTTTGCTCCCCTTATGAAGTCATCCCATAGAAACCTAAATCTTTCCTGCCCAGCAAAGTCCCATAGGGAAATCTCACACTCACCAATGGATAGAGAGCCGAAATCCACGCCTATCGTTGGATCATAACTCTTAACCACTCTGTTCTCGCTCAGGAGCGTTATAATGCTTGTCTTACCAACCGAGGGCAATCCTAGAAAAACCACCTTAACGTACTTCAACCAATCGTCATCCTCCAAGCATTTTTCGAAGTATTCTTCACCCCCAAAATTTTGAAGCTTAGTATTACAGAGAACACCCTTGAGATCTTTCACTCTCCAAGAGCTATGAGACCCCTTTAAGAGGAAACTTTTTCTCCTCTCCCAGATTATAGGAAACCTGGAGCCGGAGGTAGTGACCGTGGGGGGCTTCAGATTCCTTGAGCACACTGCTGACGTAAAGATAGAAGCAGAAGGAGAAACACTCGAGAAAGCCTTCGAGGAAGCAGCCAAAGCACTCTACGAGTTAATGACGGACACTTCAAAAATTGAACCCAAAGTGGAAAGGAAGATAGAAATTGAAGGTAAAGATTTAGAGAGCTTGCTCTACAACTGGCTTGAAGAATTTATATACCTAACCGATTCTGAAGGTCTGGTGTTCTCCGAGATCAACGTTAAAGCGATAAGGAAAGAGGGAGATGACCTTTACAAGTTAGTAGCAACCGCAAATGGTGAAAAGTTTAACCCTCGAAAGCACGTGTCAAAGACGGATGTTAAAGCAGCGACATACCATGAAATGGAAATTGACGTTAAAAAGAATAAAGTCCGACTTGTATTCGTTCTCGACATATAATAAATGAGTAAGCAGTTAGTTATAGCTCAAATTGGATAATAAGCGTTTTCTTACTCTCTCCTTTGTTTTCCTTTCTCTGGAGGGGCGATGAGTTTGCGAATGGTTTTGGCGCGGGGGGTGGGATTTGAACCCACGCGACCCGTCCGATAGCGCATGGAGGTCGTGCGCCATTTTCGGGTCACTGGCTTTCGAGTGGCAGTTAAACTCCAGGCCAGCGCCTTTTCATGGGCGTTTTCCCAGAACAGCCAGCCACTAGGCAACCCCCGCTAACCTCAGGTTTTTCCATATCGTTAAAGAAATAATAAATGTTTTTTGCATTTAACCCTGTGCGTCAACTATGTGTTTAGGCATAGTTACTCCTTGCTTTTCCAGCCGCTCCTTTACGGTCAATGTTATCTTTTCCTTAGTTAGCGTTCTTATCTGCTGGGGGGCGAAGGCCCCTATGTCTGTTATGATTAAGTCTATTAGCTTTGGGGGGGTGACATCGAAAGCAGGATTATAGATTGCCACCTGTCCCCTTTCAGGTCTACCCTGAACGATTGCCTTCTGGGGTGGCCATTCGTCTAGGCTTCTACTGGAGAGTACGCCTTTTTCCTTCTTGTCTTTGGCTTCGAGGATATATGGGTATGTGACCTCGTTTATGTCTCTCTCTTCTATTGGGATGCTTCTACCATCGCTTGTTTCCAAGTCTATGGTGCTATAGGATGTAGCGTAATAGAAGTTTATCCCGTATAGTGCCGCAACGCGTGCTATGTCTGCCGAGCCTATCTTGTTGGCTACTGAGCCATCCCTTGCAATCCTGTCCACTCCGAGTAGAACCTTTGATACTCCGAAGCGCTCTATTGCAGAGGAAATCATGTTGTCCGTTATGATCACTACAGGCACTCCTGCCCTGTTAAGCTCCCATGTTGTAAGCTTGAAGCCTTGGCTTCTGGGTCTCGTCTCTTTGGAAACAACAATTATGTCCCTCCCTTCAGCGTAGGCTTCCTCGATCATTCCTAAGGCATGCCCCCCAAAGCTTGAGGAAAGACTTCCACCGTTACAGTGCGTCATTATCACGTCACCATCCTCTATGAGAGGCTTCCCCTCCTGCCTCAGATACCAATTCATAATTAAGTCGGAGGCGAGTATATAGTCGGCAGTCTCCCTGACGGCTTCAACAGCCTCCTCGACGCCCCCACTCTGAATAGCATTCTGTGCCGCTTTCATGCAAAGCTCCACCGCCCATTTTAGAGGCGAAGCCGTTGGCCTTGTAGCGCTCAGGAAAGAGGCCGCCTCGCCAAGCTTTTCCACAAACTTTTCCTCTTTAAGATTTTTGAAGCTGTTTGCAGCGAGTAACATGGCGTATCCGGCGGCGCACCCTATAGCCTGGCTCCCCCTAACTATCATCCCCTTTATCCCCGGATCTCCAGCCTTCCTCCAGTCCTTAGTTTTCCATACTGTAACTTCGAAAGGGAGCTTCGTCTGGTCTAACAAAACCAGTTCTTCGCTCTCCCGGTCATAATGGACTGTAAGCGGTATGTTCGTCTTTACGTGGACGTAGGCCTCTATTTCCGCATCGAACTCCAGCCCTATCTTGGAAAAAACTTTCTCGAGAACGTCCATAAGGCAAAAAACCTCCCGGCCAGTTGTGTTAGTTAATCGGGCTTCAGATTTTATCTAGAACTTTAAACAGTTCCAATAAGTTTTCGATAACGTGGTCTGCTTTCTCCATCTCGCTACTAGGTTCATGTTCTGCAAGAAGGTCCCTTTTAACCCTTACCGCTCTAGCCCCAACGGCTCGAGCCCATGCTATATCGTTCTTGGGGTCATCCCCCACTATGACGACGTGCCCGGGATTTACCCTGCGGCTTAGCTTCTTCTCGAGGAAGGGAAAGAGCCTCTCAAGGAATTCCGGAGACGGTTTGCAAACGTTGAAATCTTCTGACGTGACCAAGACATCGTAGTGTTCTCCTTCCCTTAAGCCAAACAATTTAAGCTTTCTTTTAGCCTCTGCTCGATCATTGTTGGTGACTATAACCACGGCAAATTTCTCCATCAGTTTTTCAAGGGTTTCCTGTGTCTCCGGGTAGGGTTTAGCCTTGCTTTCAAAAACAGACCAGTAATGCTCCTTAACATTCTCAAAAAATTCTTCAGAAAACTTAATTTTGAATTTGTCCTCCAATTTACGGAGGAGCATCTCCCACCTCAAGTTCTTATTATGCCTCTTCGGGTTAAGATGGTATACACGGTACTGTTCGCTTTTTGTCTCCTTGTAAAGGGCATGCAGTGCCCTTTCATTGATTGTCTTGCCAAGACGCTTGGTGAGCTCGCTAGAAATAAATCTGAGAGTTTCAAGGATGGCGTCCTCCTCAGGTATCAGGGATAAGCCAAGCGTCCCATCAAGGTCAAAGAGAAGCACTTTCCCGTCATGATTTTTCCCTGAAATCTCAGTCCCCTCCTTTAAGCTGCAAGAGGCGAATTTTAAATTAATCCCCCAGAATATATAAGTGTTCTCCCAGATGTCTCTTTCATTCTCTTAGTAAAAAACGTATTAACAAAAAAGACAAAAAACACTTTTATCATGTACTCCTTTTAAAGTAAATGTGTTCAGTGAGTCGCGTGAAGGTGGGATGTTGTGTAAATTTTGCTATAAGCATGGCGGAGGCAAAAAGTGGTATTTGAACGAAAGGAATCTTTCGGTGAAGTTAGCGAAAGAGCTGGGCTATGAAGTGTGGGAGCTGAATCACTGGAAGCTGATCGATAAGGTTTATGGAGATGCCGCCAAGATGCTGGCTGATGTTCTCGACGACCAAAATATGTTAGAACCAACAAAGAAAATGATTGAGGCAATGATACAGAAGGATGAAGGTGCCCGTTCTTTTCCCGAAGGCCATCTCGGACAGGTGATCACTGTTGAAGAGGCAAAGAAGGTAGTTGAGATCGCTGGAGAAGTCTATAGGGTCATGTGTCCCTGTCGGTGGATGAATAGGAACGAAAAAGTTTACACGTGCATGCCGTTAGGACTGCACGGAGAGACAGCAAAGGCTTTCCCTGACCATGCCCCAAACGGTGTTGAAGTGCTTAGCGTGGAGGAGGCTAAAGCCCTCTTGGACGAGTATGATGAGAAGGGGATGGTTCACACGATCGCCGGCACTCCGCTTCCATTTGCCTTCGCGCTTTGCAACTGTGAATATCCTGAATGCATCGCCCTCAGGCCTAGGATAGACTTCAACGTGCAACACCTTCTGAAGGGACACTATGTTGCGCTCATAGACGTAGATAAGTGTATAGGGTGCGGCAACTGTGCAATGCGCTGCCAGTTTGGTGCCGCCACACTCCGTCCAACAATGGGGAAAGCATACATTGACCCTTGGAAATGCTTCGGCTGCGGTGTTTGCAGAGCAGCGTGTCCGGAAGGGGCCATTACACTCGTCCCGAGAGAAAGTATACCATCACTAAAGGAGGAGTGGTGAATGCCAGTAAAGGTTTCAGTAGAGTGGATTGAAGATAAGTGTCCTGAGCCTCAACACTGCGGTAAATGCTTGGAAATATGCCCCTGCACAGTCTTCGTTAGATACGCGGCAGATAGAGAACCCGGCAATGAGCCGAAGCATTACATTATAGTTCCATCATTTCAAAGGTTCTGCATATTATGCCGTAAATGCATCGAAGTATGCCCCAACAACGCTATTAGGATAAGCGTTCAGGGTTGACCATTTCTCCTTTTTCTTTTGGAGGATGGATTAATGATAGAAGTCGAGGTCAAATACAGGGTTTCAAGAGAAGTCGTGGATCATATCGTTTCAAAGCTTTTATCCATAGGTGGAGTGCCCCTAAGCGAGGAGGTTCAAGAAGACTTTTACTTTCAGCACCCATCAAGGGATTTTGCAGTAACCGATGAGGCGTTAAGGGTTAGGCGTGTCGGGGACAAGGTGGATGTGACTTATAAGGGGCCAAGAATAGACCATAAGTCGAAAACTAGGGAGGAAATCAGAGTTAGGGTTGAGAGCCTCGATGACTTCATTCTCCTTCTCGAGAGACTAGGTTTTCTTCAAGTCGCAAAGGTTATCAAAACCAGGAAAACCTATAGGCTAGGTGAGACCCTTTTACATTTAGATCGCGTTAATGGTGTTGGCTTTTTCATTGAGATTGAAGCAACAGTCGAAAAGAAGGACGAAGTAGAAAGGAAACGTGACGAGTTACTGAGCAAGGCTGAGAAGTTAGGCATCCCGGCAGAGAGCTTCGAACGCAGGTCTTATCTAGAAATAATACTAGGTATTTGAAGAAGACTGCTGTATAAAGAACATGTTTCTCAATGCCATTCGGCCGCGGCTTGCTTAAGGAAAACTTAAATGCCCTCACATTTTAGTAAACATTGGAGACAGTGAGGAGAGTGGTACACGTGTGCCTTGGAGTTCCAGCAAAGGTTCTGGAAATACGTGGCGAGAAAGCCTTAGTCGACTTTGGAGGTGTAACTAGGGAGACTTTTATTACGTTGCTCGACGATGTTAAAGTAGGAGATTACGTGATGATTCACACGGGTTACGCAATCGAGAAGCTTAAACCGGAAGAAGCTGAGGAAACCCTCAAAATGTTTAAGGAGATCATCGAACTGTAGTTAAATTTTGGCTGAAATACTCTCTATACCATTCTATCGTTTTCTTAAGCCCTTCCCTTAAAGGAGTTTTCGCCTTAAATCCAAGTACTCTCTCGGCTTTCTTCACGTCAGGAATCCTCCTCCTTATGTCTTCATAGCTCTCACCATAAAACTCTTCGTAGGGTATATGTTTTGGCTCAATAAACTCATTGCCTGAAAGCTCTATGATCATTCTGGCAAGCTGATTTATCGTAACCTCCTCCTTGCTCCCTACATTGAATACTTCCCCCACAGCATCCTTTTTGCTGGCAGCCAACACAGTCGCCTCCACGGCATCTGAAATATAAGTGAAAGCTCTAGTCTGTTCTCCATCCCCATGAATTAAAGGAGGCTCCCCCCCCAAAACCCTCCTTATGAAAATTGGGATAACCCCACTATAGTCGCTGGTCTCCTGTCTTGGCCCATACACGTTGAAGTAGCGCAGGATAACCATAGGGAAACCATAAGCCTCATAGTAAGCAAAGAGGAAGTGCTCGTCCACCGCCTTGGACGTCGAGTAACACCATCTAGCTATACTCGTCGCCCCAAGAACCCTGTCCTCGTTTTCTCTCAGAGGAATTCTCTCGCTTTTACCATAGACCTCGCTCGTTGAAGCAAAAACAAACCTCTCTACTCCTTCCCTAAGGCACTCCTCTACCAAGTTGTGAGTGCCGAAGATGTTTGTGGTCATCACGTCCAATGGTCTTTCAACATATTTTTTGACGCCAACAACTGCTGCTTGATGGATGACGACATCGACATCCTTTACTGCCTCTCTTACTATTTTCTTATCCAATATGTCTCCCTTAATCAGGGTGAAGCCATTACGCCCCAAGTGATGTTTGACATTACTAATCTTACCGCTTGAGAAGTTATCGAGCACCACAACCTCATTATCCCTGATCAGCCAGTCAACTAAGTGAGATCCTATAAAGCCGGCTCCTCCAGTTACCAGCACAAGTTTACCCTTCATTATTTATTTCCTCCCATTTTAGTTTTATTGAGGAGTTAGGGCCAAGCATACTCCCTGACGAAAATGAGATACCTGGACCTATGACAGAATTGTCCCCTATTACGACGCCGAAAACCTTACTGTCCCCGCTTGCTCTTACACTAGACCCTATCCTGCAACCCTCTCCTATTATACTGTCCGTTATCCGCACGTTATTTGATATAAGCGTATGCGACATCACTATGGCGTTCCGCAGCTCAACATTCTCTATTAACTTAACATCGCTCCCTATCTCGACGTTAGGCCCTATGATACACCCCGGCCCTATTTCGCATCTTTCCCCTATCACCGTAGGACCAAATATCTTTGCTCCCTCGTAGATCACCGTGTCACGTCCTATCTGAACTGGGCCACGTATCTCCACTTCTCTCTGAACCTCCCCTAACACGTAAAACTCTGAGAGCTCTGACAGGAACTTCTGGCTGGCCTCTAAGAGATCTGTAGGCCTCCCTGTGTCTTTCCACCACTTCTTGGTGAGATACCCATAAACCGGGTAACCCCTATCCACCATTAGCTGGACGGCATCTGTGATCTCGTATTCGCCTCTCCAAGACGGCTTAAGATCATTTACGCATTCCCAGAACTCGTTCTCAAAAACATAGAGCCCTGCTATTATGAGGTTTGAAGGCGGAACCTTCGGCTTTTCGACAAGCCGCTCGATTCTGAACCCATCTGCAACTTTAACTACGCCGAAAAGTGTGGGGTCCGCCGCCTCGGAAATAGCTATGGTAGCCTTAGCCTCCCTTTTAAGATGGAAAGATAACACGTCCTTCAAGTTGAGCTTAAACAGAACATCCCCCAAAACCGTGATGAAGCGCTCCTCTCCCTCCAGCAGGTCGCGGGCCACCGAGACCGCATGGGCAAGGCCTAGCGGCTTCCTCTGCTCAGCATACTCTATGCTCACGTCGAAGCGAGCCCCGTCGCCAAAGTACTCTGTTATGTACTCGCTTTCGGAACCAATCACCATAACTAATTCGTTTATGCCTCCAGCCCGCAGAAAATTTACTATATGCTCTAAAATGGGTTTTCCAGCAACGGGGAGCATGTGTTTTGGTCGAGTAAACGTAAGGGGACGCATACGTGTCCCCTTCCCCGCTGCTAAGATAACCGCTTTCAAGTCAAACCACCATAGGGAACTGCTTCCTGCGGGAAAACCATCCAAATTATAACCTCGTTAATATAAAAGTTATTTTTAATGTATTCTGTGTGATCTTTTGGGAGGGAGAATATTGGATTGGAGTGAGCTTGAAAAGCTGGACTCAACAGGCATGAAGGAATCTATTCTGCTTCAAGGGGAGAGCGTGAAGCAATCCATAAAGGAGAGCCATAAAACTATATTAGAGGTGGCTGAAAGCGTCAGATTCAGCAATATTCTGATGACTGGCGCGGGGGACAAGTACCTGATACCGATGATCTCGGAATACATCTGGGAGTACTTTTCCGACATCCCTATAAAAACGGTACATTCTAGGACGCTGGTGGATAATCCTCCGCGATGGATTGGAAAGGACACGCTTGCCATACTCCTCTCCCAGTCGGGGACGACTAAAGACACGTTAGACGCTATGGAACTGTGCACTTCTAGGGGCAGTAAGTGCGTGGCTATAACTAACAGGTGGGAAAAATCAGAGGGCCGCTCACTGCTTGACCTCGAAGATAGTGGAGGATACGTCATCAGAACCAAAACTAAGCCTTACCCGGAGAAGCCCCTTCCATCAACAGGAACCTTTCATGCAACCTTGTCCCTACTGAACCTACTACTATTAGAATTGCTTGCCTTCTCCCGGAACGACGTCGATGTTGAGCATGCCTTAGCCCTTCAAACAAAAACTATACCTGACTTAACTGACAAGCTGAGTAAATCCAGCAGAGTAATCGAGTGGGGTAAAATGGCTGCGGAGTGGGGATTCAAGTACGTGGACAAAATGTTTTATGTGATGGGTGATGGGCCAAGATATCCTATTGCCAGAAAACATGCTCTTATCATGCTTATGGAAGGTGTCAAAGCAGACGCTTGCGACGTAAGAATGGAGGAGTTTGTACATTCGCTAATAGAAACACTTGAAGAAGACAACAAAGATAAAAAGCCTCTCATAGTGCTCAAGCCTCCAAACCAAACAAAAACCACAGAGATATTTCAACTCGTCAAACGCGTCTGGGAGCGACAGGCGGGAAAAGAGAAGATACTCGAAGCCACACCCCAAGGAATAGATGAAAAAATACTACTCCCAGAAGGCAGTTTAGAAAGCCTTCTTTCCACTCCGTTATATGCAGTACCCTTAGAGTGGCAAGCGTTCTACTTAGCCCTTCTAAGAGGAGTTGACCCTGGGGTCTCGAAGCTAGTAGGGAAAATAAGAAGCATAGACACTCTAGCAAAAATATAGAAAGTAAGAGAAGGCATCAAGGTACGGTTGTAATTTCAAATTTTCTTAATTTTTCTCTCTTATTTGAGGGGGACATACATAGACGAGCGGGTTGCTCCGACCCCCGGGGCGCCATGCGTGACCTTCTTGCAAGTGATAGAGAACTCCCCCAAATAGTGCCCAATCATTTCAGGTCTTATCTCTACTGGTATGAATTCTTTACCGTTGTAGACTGCAATGGTCAATCCAACCATTTCCGGCAAGACGACAATATCCCTGTTATATGTTCTCACGACGACCTTCTTCCCCTTTTTGAGGGCTCTCCTCGCTTGCCTGATCTTCTCTAACAGCTTCTTGTGGCGCGGGGGTAACCCCCTGATCAAGCTTCTCCTCTGTCTTGAAGGTAATAACTTTATGAAGTCGTCCATCGGCATTTTTTGGAGTTCCTCTAACGTATAGCCTCTGTACGTGAACTCTTTAGGCATACTTCATCCCCTTTGAATACTATTTCGCGTAGAGAGATTTAAAAGGTTAATGGGTGAGCGAGATACCACTTCCAAGCTTCGGCTTCAATAAATACGGTGACGCTTAATTCTTAATGCTTTTGGTAATATTTAATTACCAGTTTAGTGTTGGTTGCTTGGAGGGATCGCTTTGCGCAGAGTGCTAGTTACGGCGGCGCTACCCTACACTAACTCGGATCTCCATCTTGGACACGCCTTCAGCACGTACATTCCTGCAGACATTTTCTCTCGCTTCTGCAGACTTAATGGGTGGGATGTAGTTTTTGTTTGCGGTAGTGACGAGCATGGAACCCCCATCTCAGTCGCAGCTAGAGAAGCGGGCCGCACACCCCTAGAACACGCCGACTACTTCCGGCGGCGCCAGATAGAAGACTTGGAAAAGCTTGGGATAAGCTTCGACAATTATCACAGGACGCACAGCGAGGAGAACAAAGAACTAACAGAAGAGTTTCTTTTAAAGCTTAGGAAGAACGGCTACATATACAAGAAGAAGGTTAAGCTTTTCTACTGTGAAACGGACAAGGTGTATCTGCCCGACAGAATGATCAAGGGGAGGTGCCCTTACTGCGGGGCAGAGGATCAGTATAGTGACGCTTGTGAAGTTTGCGGCAGAACCATAGAACCCGGAATGATACTCGAACCATACTGTATCCTTTGTAGGTCTCCTCCATCTACTAGGAGTGAGGAACACTTCATATTCAAGCTGAGCGCCTTCTCCAACAGATTACTGGAGTGGTTAGAGTCTAAGAGCGATGAGGACTTCTCGAGGGACGTTGTCAACTATGTTGTCCAGTGGATCAAATCTGGACTGCAAGACTGGGACATAACGAGGGAAGATTATTGGGGTTTTAAGCTGCCCTACGAGGATGCTAAAGGCAACCAGTATGTGTACGTTTGGTTCGATGCCCCAATCGGGTACATTGCATCCACGGTCAACTGGAGTAAGAAAACTGGGCAGGACTGGAGAAACTACTGGATGGGGGACTGCCTAATAGCCCACTTCATAGGGAAAGACATAATATATCACCACCTTCTCTTCTGGCCAGCCATGCTGATGGGCGTCGGAGGATACACTCTCCCAGGCAAGTATGTTGTAAATGGGTACCTTACTCTTGAAGGGCGGAAAATGAGTAAGAGTAGAAGATGGTTTGTTCCACTCAAGCGCGTCTTAGACAAGTTCCCTGCAGATTACATTCGATTCTACTTGGCGTCTAAGGCTTCTAATAATGTTAGTGATAACGACTTCAGCTGGCTTGAGTTTATGAGCAAGATAAACGGGGACTTAGTGGACAACATAGGGAACTTCGCTCATCGCGTTTTGACATTTATTTTTAGGTGGTTCGATAGAAGGGTGCCAGCACCCGGCGATATGGACGAACAGGATAACGAATTCACTTCTAGCTTCATGAGAATAATCGAAGAGGTGGAGAAAGAATACGAGAAATGTGACTTCTTACAGGTTATTAAGCGCATTGTTGAGGCCTTTAAAAGAGCGAACAGCTACTTTACCGCGAAAGCTCCGTGGGAAGCCGTAAAGAAGGATAGAAAAAATGGAAGTGATGCTGCCACTTCACTTTACATCTGCATAAACTTCCTATACTCGACGGCGATCTGCCTCTACCCTATTATCCCATCGTCCATGGAGCGGCTGTTTGAGATGATGAATGTGAGGCCAGAGTCGTGGAATTCTGCCAAGCGCTTCAGTATAGCAGCTGGGCATTTGATCAACGAACCAAAGCCGCTCTTTAGAAAAATATCGGAGGATGAAGTGAAAGCTGAGATAAAAGCGCTGGAGGACGGGTTGATCACCTGAAACTGCTCGCAGAAACCATGAAAATAAAGAAAGATAAAAGTTTAAAACGTCTTCCTTGAAGGTTTAGGGAAAGAGGTGGTTTAATTGGTTCAAACGCAAGTTGGAGATGGCTATGAGGTACGAGACTTAAGTCTAGCCCCTCAAGGCGAGAAAGCAATTAGATGGGCTGAAGACCACATGCCCGTGCTGAGGATGATTAAGGAGCGCTTTGTTTCAGAGAAGCCGTTAAAGGGCGTCACAGTTGGGGCATGTCTCCACGTTACAAAGGAAACCGCCGTCCTAGTTAAAACACTCCAAGCTGGAGGAGCAACCGTTTACCTATGCGCTTCCAATCCTCTCTCAACCCAAGACCACGTTGCTGCCGCATTGGTTAAGGCGGGTATACGCACCTTCGCCTGGCATGGAATGGATAGTGAAGGATATTACAGAGCTATTGGAAACGTGATAAAGGCACGCCCAAACGTTACGCTGGATGATGGCGCTGACCTTGTCTCGACATTAGCTAAGCTTAAACATGGTGAAGGTGGCGCAGAAATAGAGGTAGTCAAGAAAGTCTTGGTGGACGAGGGCGACTGGTGGAGTAACGTTTGGGGAGGCGCTGAGGAGACAACTACCGGCGTCATAAGACTCAGAGCTATGGCTGAGGAAGGAACCTTGCCATACCCCATTTTAGCCACCAATGACACACCGACCAAGTGGGAATTCGACAACGTGTGGGGGACTGGTCAATCAACTATAGATGGCATAATGAGGGCGACGTCTGAACTGATAGCGGGGAAAGTTGTCGTGGTTGCCGGCTACGGACACTGTGGTCGTGGAATAGCACTACGGGCTAAGGGGCTCGGTGCTAGGAGAGTAATAGCAGTCGAGATTAACCCTCATAGAGCGCTCACAGCAGCCCTTGAAGGCATAGACGTGATGCCCATGTATAAGGCCGCCGAAGTGGGAGACATATTTATCACGGCGACCGGATGCAAGGACGTCATCAGAAAGGAACATATCGAAAGGATGAAAGACGGTGTCGTGCTGGCTAACGCAGGACATTTTGACGTCGAGATAAACTTGAAGGACTTGGAGAGCTTAGCAGTTAGTAAAGAGGAGATAAGACCTAACGTTGACGAGTACAGGCTGAAAGACGGGAGGAAAATTTACCTGCTAGGCAAGGGACGTCTAGTAAACCTTGTTGCCGCCGAAGGGCATCCAAGCTCGGTGATGGACATGAGCTTTAGCAACCAAGCCCTAGCGGTCGAATGGATTGTTAAGCATAGGGACGAGCTTAAAAAGCTTGGAAACGTAGTTCTAGACATACCCAAAGAAATAGATACAACAGTAGCTGAGCTAAAGTGTAATGCCCTAGGAATAGAACTAGAAAAACTCACAGAGGAACAGTTAGCCTACCTTAAGGGATGGAGAGAAGGAACGACGTAACGCTGTTCCCTGAGGGCCGGGAGCACCTTAATAAAATAATGCATGTTCAAAGTTACTCTTTGAAGCTGGCGCCCAATACGACACGTGTGCTAAATTAAGTTACTCTGATAATTCATCAGCAAACTCAAATTGAAATTAAAGCCAGAAATTCTTCCTTATTCGTTACTTTCATTACATTTTACCGAAGCCCCCCAGAGCATTTTATCCGTGCAAGGTGACTTATTCATGCATCTAGATAATTCCTCTTCTCGTTAAGACCTCCTGAATGTATGTTATTTTGTATTCCGTCATTTTTATTATTATGCGTAAACTGTTGGGTCGAACCCCCTGGCTTCCAGGAAGGCGCGTTTCCTTCTCGTGCAACTTTCACAAACACCACAGTGGATGGGTTTCCTGTCATCTGTAAAGCCAGCCGGGTTGTAACACGAGTTCGAGTACTCTATGGGCACGCTAAGTGCCTCTGCGAGCACACATATTTCTTTCTTGTCAAGGTGGATAAGGGGACTTCTCAAAGTAACCTTGGCTTTGAGCGTTGAAACCTCTAGCAGCGCGTTCATCCTTTCAACAAAGGTAAGTGAGTTGTCTGGAAAGGTTTCAGCCTCTTCCTTGTTAAACCCCGTAATTATTTCGACTTCGCCACCAATAGCCTCTGCGTAAGCTGTTGCTATCGAGGCAAAACAGAGGTTCCTCGCAGGAACCCAGACGCTCCTAGAAGTCTCCTTTATGCTCTCCTTGTCTTTAAACATATTAATAGATACCTTGGGCGGCCCACTTCCTTCCTCCATCAGGGTGGATTCAGTTTTGATAGAGAACTCCTTAAGCCAAGGAAGCTCCAAGAAGATCTGCTTTTCGACTTTGGCAAGAGATGCCAATTTTTCACAGACTTTCCTTGCAACTCGCTCCTCTCTGGAACCATAGAGAAATGTCAATGCGTGGACCTCTTTATAGTCTTCCTTCTCTTTGGCCCACCATAATGCAACGGTAGAGTCTAATCCGCCGCTCAGAAGGACGACTCCAACCCTTGCTCGCATGCTAAATGCCTCCATTACCCTTTAAAGGGCGGACTTAGGATATTTAAGTAGCTGACCGTTTACATAGCTTTCATTACGGGGGGAGAGCTCATAAACCAGTTAAGAGCAGTACTCGAAAAGTTATTGAGAGGAGAGATCGGTATAGATGATGCTGAACGGCTCCTTCGCGCCTTTCAAATACTAGAGCTTGATAACATAGCCCGAATAGATGTGAAAAGAGAGCTTCGCTCGAGCATCCCTGAGGTCGTATATGCCAGAGGAAAGCGTAAAGAGCACCTCGTCGAGATTGCCAGAAGGGTTGTCGAAGAGAAAGGCTACGTCATTGTCACAAAGTGTAATAAAGAGCAGCTGGCGCTCCTGAAGAAAGAGTTCTTAGAAGGCTCCTTCCAGTTAAAAACAATAGAGGAAACCGGGACAATTTACGTTAAGAAACCGAGTTATGAGTCTGCCAAAACTGGTGGTAAGGTCGGCATTTTAACGGCTGGAACAGCAGATATACCCGTAGCTGAGGAGGTTAGGCTCATAGCGGAATGCATGGGGTGTGACGTATATGTGGCTTACGATGTCGGGGTGGCAGGGATTCATAGAGTTTTCAAGCCGCTCGCCGATATGGTGA
>JAHAWR010000008.1:16152-27722 GCA_018383835.1 Candidatus Jordarchaeia archaeon
GGGCGCCCTTCCCTCCGTGGTATCAGGGTTAGTGGACTTGCCTGTAATAGGTGTCCCAACAAGCACAGGATATGGACTGGGAGGCGGCGGTGTCAGCGCCCTTCTCACAATGCTCCAGTCGTGTTCTCCTGGCGTCGCTGTCGTCAACATAGATAACGGCGTCGGGGCTGGAGCTATAGCGGCTCTAATAGCTAACAGAGTAGCAGCCAGAAAGAAATTGTTGGAGGGTGGAGGATGACTAAAGTCATAGCTGACTGTTCGATTGCGGGTGTGTCAGGCGACATGTTCATAGGCGCGATGATTGACCTGAGCGGAGAATGGGTAGAGCTTGAGAAGCTCGCTAACATTCTACCGAAAATAGTGAGGAAATGCGTTGACGCCAAAGTTAACGTTGGAAAGGTTAAGCGAAATGAGATAGCAGCTACAAGGGTATCCCTCTCAGTCAGGGAGGAGAAGGGGTTCACTGGGAAGGAACTGCTAGATTACGTGGAGAAAGCTGCCAACGAGTCTTCTCTCTCGAAGCGCGCTTCACGCGTAGCCATTGACGCGGCTGCTTTACTTGTTAAGTCTGAGGCAAAAGTTCATGGCGAAAGCGTGGAGGAAGTCCATTTACATGAGCTCGGCTCCGCAGATACGGTCTTCGATTTAGTGGGTGCTGCGTTAGTATGTGAGGAACTTAACCTGCTTGACGCCGCATGGTTCACGAGTCCAGTAGCGGTGGGAGGGGGATGCACCTCGTCACCTCACGGAGTTTTACCTGTACCAGCTCCTGCAGTGGTCGAAATACTGAGGGAAGCCAGAATAACTATGGTGGGTGGCCCATCCCTCTGCGAGCTTGCAACCCCAACTGGCGTAGCAATACTGGCAGCCCTAAAAGCTAAACCCTTCACTATAATGCCACCTATTTTACCCCTAAAGGTAGGATATGGGGCTGGAGGACGGGAACTGGCTGAGACCCCGAACGTTTTCAGATTAATAGTTGGAGATGAAGCCGCCACACATGAGGACGACGTTGTCATTGTTGAAACGAACCTCGACGACGTCCCAGGAGAAGTTATAGCCCATGCTTCAACAACACTCATGAATGCTGGAGCAAGGGACGTGTCAATCATACCGGTAATTGCCAAGAAAGGGAGACCTGGGTGCATATTACAGGTTATATGTGCACCGGAAAATTATGTTGAAATAGCTGAAACGCTGATTAGGGAGACAGGAACCCTAGGTGTACGAGTACACTACTCCAGAAGATTGATTCTGGAAAGAGAAATTGCCAGCTTCGACTTTGATGTGGAAGGGAAAAAGTACCCTCTTAACGTAAAGGTCGCGAGAGATAAACAGGGAAGAATACTTAGAGTTAAACCTGAGTTCGAGGATTTAAAGAGGATAGCTGAGGCGACGGGGAAAACTGTTAGGGAATTGTTAAGCGAATTTGAGCGGCGCTTCACTCTCCAACAATAACGAAAATTCCTCATTTAACTTAGACAACATCCCAAAAAAGGAGGTCGCGTTTGCTGCATCTTTTTTCACAATGTTTAAATCCTTCTTTTCGATTGTTTCTTGGAGGAATTGGGTGGTGAAGCGAAATGGACAAAAGTGATGTTATCGAAATGTTAAGGAAAGTTAATGACCCTGAGTTTCCAGTCTCAGTCGTCGATATGGGAATTGTCAGTGAGGACGATATAACAGTCGAGGAGGGTAAAGTGACTGTAACGTTTACCCCGACGTCGTCCATGTGCCCCATGGGAGGAGTAATCGGTGTCATAATAAAAAAAGCCTTGGAAGACAAGCTCGGAGTTAACGTTGAAGTAAAGGTGAGGCCCGGAACCCACATCAACGAAGAAGCCATAAATGACATGTTAAACAATAGAGATAGGTACAACCAAGTGGTTAATCAACTCAAAGAAAGTGGAATGTTAGAAAGATGCTTCGTAGATTAAGTCTTTTTTTTCATGATCCCTCCTTCTTTCATTTTTAACTAAAACCTCGGTGGGGGTTTGGTTGCGAAGCGATTTGAAAGGTAAGGATCTAATAACAACGCAAGAGTGGGAGCTCGAAGCGATTGAGGAAACACTAAAGCTGGCATCGGACATGAAAAGGAGACCTCAAGCATACTCTGACACGCTTAAGGGCAAGTCCTTGATCATGCTCTTCTTCAACCCTAGCACTAGGACGAGGTTATCATTTGAGATTGGAATGACGCAGCTGGGCGGCCATGCCGTTTATATGGCAGCGGACTCCGGGTGGATAGGAAAGGGATCTGAATCAATAAAGGACACAGCCTCGGTGATGGCACGCTACGGTGACGCTATAGCGATAAGGATCTTCCCCAACGTAACTGGGTGGCATTATGGGGAGAGTAATCGTATCATCCGGGAGTTTGCCAAGTGGGCTGACGTGCCCGTGATCAACATGGAGTGTGACATGTTTCATCCATGCCAAGCATTAGCCGACATAATGACGGTTAAGGAAAAGAAAGGTGACCCTAAAGGAAAAAAATTCCTTCTAAGCTGGGCTTATCACCCCAACCCTTTACCCTGCAGTGTTCCAAACTCGACTCTCCTAATATCTACCCGCTTCGGCATGGATGTGACTCTCCTTCACCCGGAGGGTTTCGAGCTTGACGAGCAAATCATGGATTGGGCTAAGAAGAACGCTGAGGAATCAGGAGGTAGCCTAGAAATCACAGGTAACGTTGATGAAGCTTATGATGGTGCCGACGTAGTGTACGTTAAGTCTTGGGGGTCGCTGAAGTACTACGGCAACCCGCAGGAAGAGAAGAAGTTGCGTGTCAAGTTCAGGGATTGGACGTGTAATGAAGAGTTAATGAGCCTAACAAAGAAGGACTCAATTTTCATGCACTGCCTCCCAATACGGAGGAACGTAGAGGCCACGGATGGCGTGATTGATGGTCCCCACTCTGTAGTGTACGATGAGGCTGAAAACAGGCTGCACGTTCAAAAAGCCGTCTTAATGATGATCCTCTAAGATAAAACGGAGTGTGCCGTCTTGACCAGCACCCTTATCGCTGCCAGATACTGCTTCACCTGTATGCTTTCCTCTTCGGTGTGTTCGAGCACTGGATCGCCTGGACCGTAGCCGACTACCGGCACGTTAAACCACTTCCCTATCAAATTCATGAAGCATGTCCCTGTTTTCTTGATGAATTTTGCATCATCTCCTAACTCTTCGCGTATTGCTCTTGTAAGTGCCTCCACAAGTTTTGAGCGCCTGTTTGCTCTGAATCCCTCTATCTGGCTCAGGACGCTGTAGTTAACTTTCACTCGGCTATTCTTTTCAAATGACTCTATCACTTTGCGACTCACGCCCAAAAGGTGGGCTGAGCTTACGTTAGGTGGAAACCGGACATCCACGTAAAAGGAGCAGTGTTCAGGTACAACATTTGGAGCCGTGCCCCCCTGAAGAGCAGTCACATTTGGAATTACCGATGAAAAATAGGAATTACCAGTATTCGAAAGTGCGTTCTTGAGCAAGAGCCAGAGGCTGAATGCTTCTTCAACAGCATTCTTATACATCCAAGAACATGCTACGTGACCGCTAGCAGTGTGTACGTCTATCTTGAGTAGCAACCTGCCCTTAGAGGCCAAGCATACTTTACTCAACCCCGTCGGCTCGCCGAAAATGGCGTAATCGATATGCGGAAGCTCCTCGAGAAGGGTTTGAATTCCCTTAAGGCTTGTCTCCTCTTCCACGACTCCAGCAAAGATGATCTTGCCATTAAGCTTCAGTCGGAAAGCTTCCGCTCCAGCCACAGCCATAGCCGCAACCGACGCCTTAGCGTCAACGGCCCCTCTTCCAAAAATTCTACCGTTCTCCTCTCTCACAGGAAGAAAACCCGGAACAGTATCTACATGGGATGCCAAAAGAATGGTGGGCTTTCCTTCACCAAGCTGAGCCACAACATTCCCAGCTCTATCAACATACGCCTGGTAGCCCCATTCTTCTAGGCGCTTTGCAAGGAAAGAAGCAAGTTTCCTCTCCTCCCCGGATGGGCTCGGTATCTCCAATAGTTCTATGAGAAATCCTATAGCATCTATCATCTGGTGATCACCGTTCCGCACTCCATCTTGGCGGCGCTTGCCACAGAATTTTCCATTAGTCCACTGCATATTACGACGGCGGGGACCCCGATCTTTAATGCCTCCAGGGCTGCAAAAACCTTCTTTTTCATACCCCCCTCGAGCTGGGAAACCAGCTCTTCAGCCTCCTTAATTGTCAACCGTCTTACAACTTTGCCATTTAGAATCAACCCTGGAACGTCTGTTACTGACACTAGCACATCAGCATTAATGGCTTTAGCGATGTAGGCGGCGGCTCTGTCGCCGTCCACGTTAACAAGTTCTCCGTCACTGCTTATGGCTATGGGCGCCACTACAGGCACATACCCCAGCGAGATGAGGAGAGAAACCAGTGACCCGTTTACCTCATCGATCTTCCCGCTGTAGTCTCCTTTCAAAACCCTTTTTTTGTTTCCTTCCTGAACTATTAGTTTGTCCTTTCTCCTAGCTATGAGCGTCGGCCCATCAGCGCCTGAAATTCCTACTGCAGATATTCCTCGAGAGTTCAGAAGAGACACTATTCTTTTGTTCACGTTTCCAACCATAGCCATTACAGCTATGTCTCTAGTTTCTTGGTCCGTGTACCTGCTCTTAAAACCACTCGCCGCCGTCACGTAAACCGGCTTTTTTCCCAGTTTCTCAGAGAGAGCGCTGATTTGCGGACCTCCGCCATGAACTATGACCACTTGGTTATCCTTAGCCGCAGCATAAACATTCATTATGGATTTCTCCAATCCTTCGTCAGCTAGGCTTCCACCTACTTTGACCACCATTTTCATGGTCACACCATCCTACGCTAGGTATAAGCCGGGGTTGAAGCGGACCATTCATCGTAGCCAGCATACTCATTCTTTGGATCGCCTGTCCGGCAGCGCCCTTGACCGGATTAAAATAAAATATGAGAAGCACGCTTTCCTCCAATAGCTTGAAATTCAAATCGCAGTAATCTATTCTGAAAGTCGTCTTTGGATTTGGAAACTGGCAGACGCATTGACTACTGGTGAAGGGCATTAGTGCCTTAGAGAGCTTTTGCTTTATTTCTGAACCATGCCTGTGCCTACCCCAATTATAAGGTCTAACAGTGACTCCTTTAGAACTATGATGCCCCAGCTCACCGCTAATATAACCTGATTCCATAACTCCTACATTCAAGAAGTATATCCTCTCCTGTTATTATGCTAGGAAAGAAGTAGACTTATCAGTGTACACAGAGAATCTAGTTTTTATACGTTTCCTTCAAGTAATATATTATCTTCCCGGCTATATCTACTTTCGTTACGGCGGAAATATGCTGGAAGCCAGGGTTATGGTTGACCTCGTTAAGAAGTATCCCTTCATTCCCTTCAAGCAAGTCAACTCCAGCTATTTCACTAAACGTCGCCCTCGCTGCCCTTAACGCCATCTCCTCTATTTCATCCGTTATATGGCACACTTCGGCCTTACCGCCTATCGTAGCATTACTTCTCCAATCGCCGGGGATAGTATACCTGTACATTGCAGCTACAGCTTCGTCTCCAACGATGAAGACCCTTAAATCCCGTGAGTTGTGATTAACGTACTCCTGAAGGTAGTAGACCTTATGTATCGTGTCGCCTAGAGCCTCTCTCGTCTCCAATATTGCCTTGGCCGAGGCTGGGTCATTGAGTATGGCCACTAGGCGCCCCCAACTACCTATTAGAGGCTTCGCCACTGAGGGGTAACTGAGCTTCTCAAGCGCTTTCATTGCAGCATCACATGATAGCGCCAAGTGGGTTTTTGGCAATGGAAGTCCAGCTTTTTTGAGTGCGAGTGTTGTCTTAAGTTTGTCACCGCATACTTCTTGGCACTTAGATGAGTTAACTACCCTGTAGCCCATTTCCTCTAAGACCAATGTAGAGTAAAGTCCCTTAGTGTAGCTAATGGACCTTTGAAGGAAAATGTCAACTCCGTAGTCGCATCCGTCACCCGTTACATCCACTTCTAGGTTCCTGTTATCGAATATTTTTACATTTACGCCCTTACGCTTCGCTGTCTCTATTAGCTCCTTTTCTTCCCATGCGATCCTGTTGTGAATTATACCGAGTATCATGTGCCTACTCGCCCCAATCCTCTTCTACACTAACAGTTTGTAGAATTATTTTGTCCTCGTCAATACTGACCACTTCAAGCTCCATTCCGCAGTCAGGGCAGTCAATTATTTCGCCTATCATGACCTCTCCTTCTACGTCAAACTCGAAATAGCATTCAGGACAAGTCGCTTTCAATCAATGCACCTCCTTGCCTAACTCTGCTCAAAATGCCGGATAGCAAGGAAAACAAAAGAATATTTTTTAAAAAATGTATCGTGCTATAAAAAACTTTCAATTTTTCTATTGTTACCAATAGAACAACTATTACCTTTCCATCAAAGAATAATAACATAAGCATCCCATTATAGAAAAGTTGAAATTAGCCGGCATATAATTTTAATTGAAGAATCATCTCGGGATGGCTGAAATGAACCTAGAAAACCTGAAACTTGGAGACCTATTAAAAGTTAGAGTCCTTAAGAAAGGACTTGACATTGACAAATTAGATTTAAGGAGCCCAGTAGTGTTCCAAGGGTTCGCTGGTATAGGAAACGTGGGCCTCGTGGCTGTCTATTATATGGCTACTAAGCTTAAAGCTCGCCCCATACTACAAATTCCAAATTTGGATATACCTGCTGTGGCCTTGGTTGAGGATGGAATATTCTCGAACTGGTTCGATTCATTCTCGATATTCATACATCTAATGAGAAGTGATAATAGGGACTATCTTTTTATATCGTCATACACTCAGCCCTTTACCCCCCTAGGCAGCAATTTGATAGCTCACGTGCTTCTCCACTTAATGCGGAGGCTCTCGGTTGAAACCATAATTTCTCTTGGATGCTTCGGAGCAACACATTACGTGAAAAGCCCCAAGGTCTACGTTTCAGCTACAAACAAAAAAATGCTAGAAGAATTCCTCTCGATAGAAAACGTCATTCCTCTTAGGGGAGGACGAATATCTGGGTTAAATGGCACCATACCTCTTCTAGCTCCCCAATATGGCATAGATGGAGTCTCCCTGCTGGCTGAGGGGCACTCTGGAATAGCATTTAACCCGCGCTCATCTAAGGCTATAATAGAAGTGCTCTGTGCCAAATATGGATTAAAGGTTGACACCGGCTTCTTAGAAAAGCATGCCGAAAAAATGGAAAAAGAACTAAAGAAGGAAGAAGCAGTCCCCCCAGAAATAATGAGAAGAATCATGACCTCACTAAAAGATGAACGGGAAAGGGAACCAACCGAAACATACTACACGTAGCCTTAAAACACCTGTAATCCTCGCCACACAGGGGAACCAACTATCTTCCTTTAAATTTCCAGACAGTTTTGGTTAACTAACATCTATAAGCCTTAAATAAGCCATTAAAGCAAGTTTTTGAAGCGCTTCTCATCTGCTTTCTTTCGAAAATAGCGGTTTCTCCAATCTTAGCTCTCCTCTCATTACGTTAACGCCCAAATTCGCTGAACTTTTAAGAGACACCAGCTAAGAATTGCCGCCTCCTTACAGTTCACTCAGACATGGCGAAAACGTTTTCGCCGTCAAGCTCCACGAGCCCCATCGATTTGAGCTCGGAAATTATCGTTTTCAGTTGGACCGCACTCAAACCGAGGCTCTTACTTAACTCGCCGACACTACGCTTCCCAGACTCTTGGAGGATCAGGAATACTCTAAACTTCAGGTCCCTTTCCAGTATTCCTTTAAGCCTCCCTTCCCTTCTTTTAATAGATTCCAACTCCTCCTCCAGCTTTTTAATCACTGCATCTTTTTTCGCTACAATAGATTCGGCTTTTTTAAGCTCTTCTGATTTACGTTGCAGCTCCTCTATTTTTCTTTTATCTTGCTGATTTGCCTCCTTAAGATTCGCGTCTAATGCCTTAACCCTCTCCTCTAGACGTTTAATAACCTCGTCTTTTCTCTCTATTTCTCTTATTTTCTCTGAAAGTTTCTTCGCTAGCTCTTCCTCTCTCTTAAGAGCATCTTCCTTAGCTTTACGCTCTGCACTAAGAGCTGCCTCTAACTCTTTCACTTCCCTCTCCTTCCTTCTCAGCTCCTCATTTTTCTGACTTAAACTATCCGTTAAATCCTGAACTTGCTTCTCTAGCTTTTCAAGGACTTTTCTTTGTGACTCAGTGAGAGCCATTTCCATCCCCCTCAAAATAAACAACGTCAAATTATGTATTTGCTCCTATTAATGATTTTGTTGAAAAATACCTTGTGACGTTTTTATGTTTAAAGTAATGCTCCGCTCCCCCTCTTTCTATAAAAGAAAAATTATACAAACTGTCTGAAAACTATTCTTATATTTCCTTCTTTCTTTTACATTTATATTTACCGAAATGGAAAAGTAACGTAGACACGTCTTCATCTAACTTAATTCCTTTCCCCCCTTTAACTGGAGGATAGGAGGGGTGCCTATGACCTGCATAGCTTTCCCTTGTTCATACCTAAATTTGAGGAACAAGTGTTCTGTGGTGGTGTGCGACGACGATATAGATGTCAAGTGGAATTCGTTGGAGGAAATTGAAAATTATAGCATTCAATGGGATGTACGAATAACTGGGAGGAAAATGAGGGTGCAGATAGATGCCTCCAAAAGGGCCACCGACATCAGGTTTCTCTATTTGGGTTTCTCAGAAGTCTTCGCATCCTTGATGCCGCTGATTAATAATCTGTCTCAGAAATGTAGGGACACGAAATTTAGCTTCCTCTGCAACTATACAAGCCTCAGAAAGTTCCTTAACGAGTTAAAGACACTTTCTTACGCCATGCTTCTATGCGGAGGGGAAACCCCCCGCTTTGATCAAAACCCACGGCTAAATGCTGAATTAATAAATGAAATTGCCGGAAGGGATCTAGCAAAGGTCAAGTCAAAAAGACGCCTACCTCTACTAGCCAAGATGTGGAAGGAACGGATCAGCCTGCTTGTAGAGCTCCTCTCGAAAAACATGAGCCTTCTCTTTCTTGAATACTACCTAGATGGCAAGCTGGCGGAATATCCTCCTCAATGGCTGGAGGAAATAGCCAATATAGTGAAAGAGGCAAAGAGCTTAGGCTTCAAGGTACTCTTTCCGTTAAAGGAGAAGAGTATATACGAAATATTGAAGCAAACTTCTCTAGACGTAACTTTAGTAGAGCAACAGAGCCTAAAGTTCTACGAGTCCCTTCTCGAAATAGCATGTGAAAAGGCACAAACTTGCTATTCCCTTTTTGACATCGTAGGCTACCTCCATGGGAGCCCATCCCCAACATATACAGATGGCACTCAAAAGTTTCTAGAGGAACTCGTGTCATACGGCCTCCTTAAGAAAGTAGAAGGAAAATATGTAATTGAATATTAAGCTAGAAATTCTCTTCCAGACCTTTCTCGGCTACCTATTAGTTTTAGAAAGGCTTATTTTTGTTTTCCATTAAATAAAATTTTAGTGGGAAAATACTCTTTTCAGGTGCTTGAAAGGGAACATGGTGGTTTCTATGGGTGAGTCAACTGAAGAAATCATAGCATCGATCATGGATAAAATACCTGAAATTGAAGGTATAATACTCTTTGATACCGACGGAAATGCTTTAGTAAGCCAGACCATTACGCAGATGCGGCATGCGGAGATAGCGAAGAACGCGGCAGTTATAATTGACGCTGCCAAAAAACTCAGCCAATCAATCGAAAAGGGAGACGCCTCAGTTACCTATGTAGAAAGCGAAAACGGATTCACAGTTGTCGCTTTTTCCGGAAAGAAGGGACTTCTAGCAATAACAGGAAAAGATGCCACAAACTCTCTAGGGCTCATAATGAGAAACCTAAAACTGGCCCTCTCAAAAATAAAGTAGTCCTTTAGTTCGTTTCCGCGTTCTCCGTAAGCTCCGACTTTTTTATTCTCCATCTTAATTGAAGCTTAAGCCTTTTCACGTCATATGGTAGGCCGAAATAGTCTGCGAAAAGCTCTGTAGTATACAGTACCTTTGTTCTTCCCTCAGTCTTCCCCTCCACGAACCCTAATCCTTCGAGTCTTTTTATGTGGATGTAAGCAGCGCTTCCTCTGGCTTTAGCTACCTGCGACTGTTTTACTGGCTGCATGAGGGCGATATATGCTAGGGTCTTAAGCTCCCCCAACGACAGTAAACCTCCCGGCACTAGATCCTTTATCTTTGGGGAGTAAGCTGCTCTAAGTTGCATGGCGTAACGCGAACCCGGGAGCTCGATGACCTCTATGGCGCTTCTTCTTGCATCATACTCTTTCATTATCTCTGAAACCACTTTTTTCACTTGGCCCCCTTCGACTCCCGTTATCTTGGAAATCTGACTCAACGTTAGTGGTCTGCCTGCGGCATAAAGAGCCGCTTCAACTATTGCCTTAACATTTTCCTCCATTTTTCTCCCTCCATAACGTATATTTCGCCTCCAGGTTTTTCCTGCCAAATGTGGACTACACCTTTGAATGCTAGGAAGAGGAGAGCGAGGAATGTTTCAATAACGCTTTCAAGGTTTCCATTAGTTAGGATTGAAAGTGTCACGACTTCCTGCCGAAGCGAAACTACTTTTGAGTACACCTCGCTCGCTTTGGCTTCCACATCCCACTCCTCGTGGAGTGCTTCTAGAATAACCTCCTCCGGGTTTGTTTCTTCCAGAGTCAACGTTGCCTTTCTTTCCTTTAACCGGGAATTCTGCTTGGCCTCCATTAAAAGAGCCTGCTGCAAGGCGAACAAAAGCTCTGCAAGGGTCACTTTACGGCTTGTTATTCTGAAAGGCATAGGTATTGGAGGTATATCGGCTCTCTCGACTTTTCCTCCATTTTCTCCATTTTCATCATTTCTTTCATAAGCTAGTTGAAGAAGTAGTTCTGATTTTAGACGGTGGATTATCGATGCAGATAAGAGAGCTTTCCCCGAAATCCAGTAGTTGAGGCACTCCATCTCGCGCATTTTTTCCAAGAAGCTGATAATGAGTTCAGCCACGTCAATGCTCCATGGGTCATTTCCTGCTCTTGACGGGTCTATGAGAACAGACCATGGAGGATCAAGCCAGAATGGTCTTTCATCACGATTAGTGCTCTCACGCTGCAACTTCTTCGCCTCCATACTGCCCCCCAAATTGTTTCAAGTCTGTATCAATTGAGAAGACGCAGGATGAACCGTTCATGTACGTTACACCGATTATCTGGTCTGCCTTTCTCATCATCGCCTTTCTTAGTGATACCACGATGAACTGTGACGTTCTTGATAGATCCTTTATGAGGTCTGCTACTCTGCTGGCGTTGTGCTCGTCGAGAAATGCATCGATCTCGTCCATGATGTAAAATGGAGCAGGATGATACTGCTGTATGGCAAATATGAGCGCGAGTGACGTGATCGATTTTTCGCCGCCCGACATTAACTCCAACCGCTTAACCTCCTTCCCGGCTGGAGATGCCTCTATGACCACACCACCTGAAAATGGGTCTAATGGGT
>JAHAWR010000098.1:0-380 GCA_018383835.1 Candidatus Jordarchaeia archaeon
CAGGGGGGCGAGTCTCATTGCCACTTTGACTGCTACTTCTCCTGCCTTCTCGGGGTCTGATATGAAGACGCCGTTGTTCGTCTGGCTAAGCGCCCCCTTAACCAAGTCCTCTACTATTGCGTCAACTGGGTCGTTCGTCCTGTCGGGTAGCCCTCCAATGTTCTTGTCGGTTGTCGCTATGAATGCAGCCTTAATCTTTCTGGCTTCTAGAAGGCTGTCGGTGCGTATGCATTGCTCGTCGACTATGACTACGTCGGGGGCTCCAGACCTTATATACCTTAACTGCTTACTTATCGTGCCAACGATCTTGTACCTCGAATCATACCTCGTAAGGTCTATCGCGGTGCAACATATGCCGCAAACCTCAACTTGATCCTCTA
>JAHAWR010000098.1:410-6116 GCA_018383835.1 Candidatus Jordarchaeia archaeon
CGACTGCGGGTATTACGTTGTGCCCTATGACCAATATCACGGGCTTCTCTAGGTCTGCTACGCCCATTCCTATTTCGATTAGAGGAGCTTCAGGGTCTCCCTTCGGGAACCCAAGCGTCACTATTTGAATGATGTCTGCGACCTCCATTGCTAGGATGTCCATTAGTCCCACGTGGAGCGCTTTGGCTTCGAAGTCAAGGTAACTGCTTTCTTGTCCGGTGTGGGCTGCGGATAAACAGTGGAGCACTTGTTCCTGAACGTAGTCGAGCACCGGGATGAAGTCCCTGAGCGTCTTAGGCCTTATGCCGCACACTGTCCTCGTTATCGGTGCTTCAACAGCCACCTCGTCCCCTAAGTTTATCGGGTAGTCTGATCCATACCTGCGTATCAACTCGTCAAGCATGTGCCTAGCATGACCTGCGTGAGCGGCGCATCCCATGAGGCATGCAAGAAGGACGATACGCCCCTGCTGGTCTCCGATATTAATTCCGCAGGCGCCCCTTTTACCAGCAGTCAGGTCGCAATGTCCAAAAGTGCACAGGCAACATCGATCACAAAATGGCGCGTAGAACGGCTTGTAACGCTTTAGTAGAGTGTGAGCCCAATTCCTTGTAGTGAGAACGTTCGGAAATGGCGTTGGACCTTGAGGTTCCCACTCTTCCTCTTCCTCGATGATCTCGCCTATGTAAACTTCGAGGTTCTTGAAAGAAGTGATCCCCGCGCTCAGCGAGTCCGCCTTTATTTTTGCAGCTGGCTTTACCATTTTAGCCCTCCACAATCTTTATAGAAGAGTCTCCGTGAAAACAGGAATGTGTGTTTGTTTTAAAAGTTTCGTCTACTACTTAATGAGCCTGTTATCATTTATTCATGGATATTTGTTAATTTTTAAATAAAGAACCGCCGAAAATGCGGCAAGAACATTTATTGAACATTAAGATCTTTACCCTATATGTCCCCAACAAAGTCGCTACGCATAAAAAGAGAGGGGAAATTATGTTACAGTTCGAGCTCTCTCAGGTATATAAAGTATTTTCCTAGATTTCCTTGGTAGTTGCCCGCCGTTATTTTGACCACGCCGGGCATCTTTATTGCCGCTTTTATTCCGTCTCTCATGGCTTGTTTTACTTGGTCTAATGTGAGCCCGTTTATCACTATTTCGTAAACGCAGCTAACGCCCTCTGGCACCTCGCTGTCCTCGACTACTCCTTTCAGGGTTGGGCAGAGTTTATGGTTCGTGGTTGCCTTCATGAACTTGTACTTAAGTGAGCCCACCTTGCTTCCGCTTCTGCATATCCCGCCAGGAAATGGGAGTATGACGTTGTCTATTTTCTGTATGGCCTCTACAGCTGCCTCAGCTGCCGCCAGTCCCTTCTCCCAGCTTTCCGCTAGGATCATGAAGTTTCCGCCAGCTACACCTTTCCTGATGCCAAACTCTGCCTCTATTTTGAATACCCCCTCCATGACTGGTATTTCGTGTATTGTTTTTCCTTTCAGTTCGCTCTTCGTCTGGAAGCCGTCGCCGAAATACCTCATCTTGGCTCCCGTGTCGAGCTTCTCCTCCGGCTCCGGCATGGCGTCGAATACTGCTGTGGTCGGGCAAGTGAGCACGCACTGCCCTATCCTGTTCAGGAGCACGTGGTCAAGGTTCTTCTTGGGGGCGAAAAACATCACTATTACCCCAGGTCTCCCATCGGGGGTTTCTGATGCCGAGACGAACCTGTCTATTCCCGCCTCGGCGTCGCATGCTATGGTGGACGTAGCGTAGCCTGTGACCACCGATGCCGCAGTTCTAGCCCACTTCTCGTTCGCGGCGGTTATAAGAACTCTAGCAGCCCAGAGGCTGAACGCCTCGGCAAAGGTGTCCTCAACCTCGACCAAGATTAGCCCTCCTTCACTTCACCTATTTATTCATTTTCTTTTTAATAGGTTTGTGCTTCTCCATCACGCTCATGCTTTAATAAAGGGGGAAAACTTTTTAGTGTTCGCCTCTTTTTAAGAACCATTAAATGTGTTTAGGGTGGTTATTGTGAGTGTTGTCAGGGTATGTATTGTGAAGCTGGGAAACATCGGTTCAGCTCCACTATTAGAGTTGTTGCTAGATGAGAGAGCTGACAGGAGCGACATAGACGTGAGGGTCATTAGCTCGGGTGCCAAGCTTAACCCGGAGCAGGCGGAGGACATCGCAGAGAAAGTTTTTGATTTCAAGCCGGATCTTGTGCTCGTAGTGAGCCCAAACGCCGCCCTCCCGGGGCCAAGCAAGATCAGAGAGGTCATGGCTAAAGCTGGAGTGCCAACCATAGTTGTAACAGACGCACCGGGGAAAAGGGCTAAGGATGACATTGAGGGAAAAGGTCAGGGATACATCGTGGTTAACGCGGACGCCATGATAGGCGCAAGGAGAGAGTTCCTAGACCCTGTTGAAATGGCCATCTTTAACGCAGACGTCATAAAAGTTCTAGCAATAACAGGCGCATTCACGGTAATCTGTCGAGAGATAGACAAGGTTATAGAAGCGATAAAGAAGGGAGTGACGCCTGAACTGCCGAGGATCGTGGTGGACAAGAATGTGGCTGTCGAGGCCGCGGGCTTCAATAACCCCTATGCTAAGGCCAAGGCAATCGCCGCATATGAAGCTGCTTCCAAAGTGGCGGAGCTCAACGTTGAAGGATGCTTCAAAATATCTGACTTCGAGAAATATATACCGATAGTTGCAGCAGCCCACGAGCTTATGAGGCAAGCGGCACTGCTGGCTGACGAAGCGAGGGAACTTGAAAAGTCTGGAGACACCGTTCTCAGAATGCCCCACAAAAAGTCTGGGGAGCTGGTTTCGAAGAGGAAACTTATGGAAAAACCATCATAGCCACCTTCTTTTCTCATTCTTTCTCTCTCATTCTCCCAGCCTGTCCAAGTAGATAGAGAATTGAAATTATTAATAAATTCAATAAATAATTCAAGAGAGATCATTATTTTTAAAAGTTCTTCTTCTTAATCAATTTCTTAATCAATTTGAGAGATAAAGGGCTGGTGAGCTTAATGCTTTCAGAAATACCTGTTAACTTAGGGAAGGTAAGCAAAGAGGACATTAAGAAGGAGTTATTGCGCGTCGCCATGATTGCAGAGCTAGACGCTGTCAGTCTCTATGAGCAACTCGCAGCGATGACGGACGACAAGGATCTGAAGAAGCTTCTACTGGATGTGGCCAAGGAAGAGAAGACCCACTTCGGAGAATTCCAAGCGTTACTATTACGACTTGACAGCGAGCAAGTCAAGGAGCTTGAAGAAGGAAGAAAGGAAGTTGAAGAGCTTCTCGGAAAGCAGGATTAGAGCGCTCCGCTCAGCGTCACCTCGATGCTTTGCTCCTCCCCTCTCTTGAGGACATCAACATGTACTTTCTCCCCTATTTTTCTTTTATGTACCTCTCTAATCAATTCTTCGATGCTTCTAATTCTGATACCGTTAAGCCTCAGTATTATGTCCCCCGCCTCTATTCCCGCCGAATATGCCGGTCCACTCTCGACAACCCTCGTCACGAGAACCCCCTCAACCGGAGGCAAA
The DNA here is from genome assembly GCA_018383835.1 of Candidatus Jordarchaeia archaeon. Lineage (GTDB taxonomy): Archaea > Asgardarchaeota > Jordiarchaeia > Jordiarchaeales > Freyrarchaeaceae > DTBI01. The sequence continues at coordinate 3,966 of JAHAWR010000098.1, forward strand.
TTATACTGCCTCGCAACCCCCTTGGTCAAGCTCATTCCAAGTATCCCAATCCAAGGCCTCAGATGAGTAACTCCCTCAATAATCTCCGCCGAACATCTCTTAGCCACATTTATAGGAACAGCGAAGCCTATCCCCTGAGCGAAGGGCACTATGGCCGTGTTTATCGCCACAACCCTACCCAGTACGTCAACCAGTGGGCCCCCACTATTGCCCGGATTGATCGCGGCATCTGTCTGAACAAGGTTCTCCAGCAACACCTCTTCAGCCTCTATAGTCCTATTTAGCGCGCTTATTACGCCTGAGGTAACCGTGGGTCCACCAGCAAGCCCAAAGGGGTTCCCGATGGCGTAAACCCTTTGCCCGACTCTGAGCTTGTCCGAATCTCCGAGTTCAGCTACGGGTAGCCCGTCCACGTCAACTTTAACCACCGCTATATCGTGCAACGAGCATGAGCCTATAACCTTCCCCTCAAAAACCTCTCCGTTCCAGAGGGTCACGCTAATTTTCTTAGCTCCCCTAACCACATGGTAGTTCGTTAAAATGTGCCCCTTAGAATTTATTATGGTTCCGGAACCCACCCCCCTAACTGGGACGACTTGGTAAAACATTGCGTGGACAAACTTAACCGTGCTAATGTTAACCACACTCCTGCTGACCCTATCCAAAACATCAAGCACCTCATCCTCGCCCGGGAAAGACAAATTGCGCCCCCCAGAAAGTGGATGTAAAAGTTGAGATAGTTGAGAAAGCTTTTTAAAAGGATTGCTAACTTTCTCAGTTTAAACTTTTTATGCAAACCTGCGTGGGTCTGTTATCTCGCCTGTTACCGCTGACGCAGCTACGGTCGCTGGCGAAGCAAGATAAATCTTGGCATCCTTGCTCCCCATCCTGCCTACAAAGTTCCGGTTAGACGACGAAATACAAACCTCACCCGGCGCCAAGAGTCCAAGATGAGCCCCAATGCATGGACCGCACGTACTGTTACAGACGACGCAACCTGCTTCGAGAAATATCTCTATTAATCCCTCTCTCATTGCTTTTATGTAAACCTCCTTGGATGCTGGTATCACTATTGCTCTGACCATTTTTGCGACTTCTCTTCCATCGAGTATTTTTGCGGCGACTCTAAGGTCTTCAAGTCTCCCATTGGTGCATGAGCCTATGAAGGCTTGGTCTATTTTGGTTCCCTCAACTTCCGAGACCGGGACAGAGTTTTCTGGGCTTGGAGGCTTAGCAACCTGCGGCTCTAGGCTCGATACGTCGACGTTTATGACTTCCTCGTACTCAGCGTCTGGGTCATTGAAGACTGGCTTGAAGGGTTGCCTAACTCTTTCCTCAACCCACTTCAGAGTTTTCTCATCCGGCTCTATTATGCCCGTTTTTCCGCCTGCTTCTATGGCCATGTTGCAGAGAGTGAAGCGCGCATCCATGCTGAGCTCCTTGACTGTGTCGCCGGCGAACTCCATGGCCTTGTAGCTTGCGCCTTCAACCCCTATCTCGCCTATAATGTGGAGGATGATGTCCTTGCCCATCACCATAGGTTGCAGCTTGCCTTCAACGTTGAACTTGATGGTTGAGGGAACCTTGAACCAGATCTCACCAGTCGCCAACACGATAGCCATGTCAGTCGCCCCCATCCCCGTCGCAAAAGCACCTAATGCACCGTAGGTGGTTGTGTGGGAGTCGCTTCCGACGACGAGGTCTCCGGGTCTAACGAATCCCTTCTCGGGAAGGACGACGTGACATATTCCCTCACGCATGTCAAGCCAGTTCTCAATCTCATACTTCTTCACGAACCTTCTACATGCAGCGTGAACAACGGCCGCATCGATGTTTGGTGCGGGAGTCCAGTGGTCTATCAGAGCGACTACCCGCTTGGGATCCCAAACCCTGTCTAGGCCGAGCTCCTCATATATGTCAGCTATACGCAATCCGGCGCAGCTCATAGGTGGGCGGCGTTTCCGAGCATCTCGTGAACCATCACGAAGTCAACCTTTGCGTTAACTATCTCACCCGGCTCAACCCGCTCCCTTCCAGAGTGCGACGCCAAAATCTTCTCCGAAATAGTCATCCCCATAAAAGACTACCTCCAGAAGTTCTCTTTACGAACAGAAGATCCCGCCACTAAAAAACTTAGTGGAAGAAGCCACC
>JAHAWR010000100.1:0-211 GCA_018383835.1 Candidatus Jordarchaeia archaeon
CTTAATCCCTTTCCCCGTAAAAGCTTCACCAGCTGCACTATGATGTACGTTTTGCCGGCGTGTCTGCTTAAGCTCACGAACTGGAAAACAAACAATTTAGCACCCGCCCACGGAAATCCTAGGTTAAACGTGAAACGAAATGGTTTAAATCTAACCTATCACTCCCATTAGCTGGGGTGCCCGCCTTGAAGGTGAAAATGGCGGACGTAGG
>JAHAWR010000100.1:219-615 GCA_018383835.1 Candidatus Jordarchaeia archaeon
AGGACATTCTAAGAGTGGCTGAGGCGAGAGGGAGGATAAGGCTCAAGCCGGACACTGTAAAGAGAATAAGAGAGGGGATGGTTGACAAGGGGGATGTTATCGCGGCAGCCCAGATAGCAGGGGTGTTGGCAGCCAAGAAGACTCCGGAGCTTATACCGCTCTGCCACCCGATACCGATAACCAGTGTGGACTTGGACGTGGAGACAGGCGACTCCTTCGTCGAGGTTAGGGCCACGGTGAGGTCTGTTGGTAAGACAGGTGTTGAAATGGAAGCCCTGACAGCGGTTTCCACGGCCCTGCTCGTAATATGGGACATGTGTAAGCAGTACGAGAAAGACGAGCATGGACAGTACCCCGAAACCGTGATAGAGGAGGTGCGGGTCACAAGTAAGCTGA
>JAHAWR010000100.1:660-5982 GCA_018383835.1 Candidatus Jordarchaeia archaeon
GAGGGGTAGTGGATCGCTGGGCTTCGCCCTCGTAATGGTAAGCGATACGCGTTACAGGGAAGAGAGGGAAGGGAGGGAGAGCAGTGATGAGACCACTCCGATGTTCAAAAGGCTGGTTGAGCAGGCAGGTTATAGACTTATTTCGAGGGTAGTTGTCCCAGACGAGGCTGAGATGATAGTTGAAGCGGTGGAGCGGGCTGTGAGGGACGGAGCGGACATTGTTGTAACTTCTGGGGGGACAGGGCTTTCGAAGAGAGATGTGACGCTGGAGGCGCTCAGCCGGCTTTTCGAGAAGAGGATCCCGGGGTTCGGCGAGCTACTGAGACTTGAAAGCTACAGGGAGATCGGCTCTGCAGCGATGCTCACGCGGGCTGACGCCGGAGTATATAAGGGAACGATTATATTCTGCCTTCCCGGCTCGCCAAATGCAGTTCACACAGCACTAACTAAGCTGATTCTTCCAGAAGCTGAACATTTAGCGTTTCACATTAAAAAAGAAGGAGGATAGATGTTGAGCTCGGTCAGAATGAAGGGTTTCCGTGAAAGGAAGACTCTGAAGGAAGTTCTAGAGTGTCTTCTTCCTGTTCTTCCTAGGATGCCGCCTGAAAAAGTCCCGACGGTCTCGGCTTTAGGGCGTGTTGCCTATGGCGACATAAGGGCTGAGCGCGACGTGCCTCACTTTGACAGGGCGGCGATGGATGGGTACGCCGTGGTTGCCGAAGACACCTTTAAGTGCAGTCAAGAGAACCCTGCGAGGCTGAGGCTGGTCGGAGAGTGCGTCGTCGGAAAAACTCCGGAAGTTGAAGTTAGGAGGGGTGAGGCTGCCCAAATATCCACCGGGGCACCTATGCCACGGGGAGCGGACGCCGTCGTGATGCTGGAGTACGCCTCGCTGGGCGAAGGCTACGTTCACGTTTACAGGCCAGTAGCTCCACTGCAGAACGTCTCGTGTAGAGGTGAGGACGTTAAAGCAGGGGATGTCGTGGTAGCTGAGGGCGACGTTATTCGCCCCCAAGAAATAGGCCTGTTACTTCAGTGCGGGGTTAGGGAGATTAGCGTCGCGGCGAAGCCGAGAGCGGCAATAGTTTCAACGGGAAGCGAGCTGGTTGAGGCCGGTGAAGAGCCGGACGTAGGGCAAGTTGTCGCGTCAAACGAGTACATGCTTGCAGCCTTAACCAGGATTTATGGAGGTAGGCCCGTATACCTGGGAGTCGTACCTGATGAGCGCGACGCGTTGAGAGCCATAGCGGATAAAGCCCTAAACTTCGACTTGGCAATATTTTCTGGAGGAACCTCTGTGGGTAAGTATGACTACATGCCTGAGGTCGTAGCTGAGGTTGGAGGGAGGGTGATAGCACATGGTTTAACGATAAGGCCAGGAGGCCCAACCGCCGTTTTCCTTGTGGGTCGAAAACCCGTCTTCTGTCTCCCGGGGTTCCCTGTGGCAGCATTGGTGGCCTTCGAGAGCGTGGTGGCTCCCTCGATAAGGAAAATGCTTGGGGCGAAGAAGCTTGACCCAAGACCTGTCGTTGAGGCCATTTTGGCTAGACGGGTACCTTCCACGCTTGGTAAACTGGACTTCCTCAGAGTTAAGCTCGAGGAGAGCAAGGAGGGACTTGTGGCGATCCCGTTGAGAACCACTGGATCGGGCATACTGAGCAGTATGACGAGAGCTGATGGGGTGGTTGAAATCCCCGAGGACGTTGAAGGATTTGGTGAGGGAGAAAGAGTGAAGGTTAAACTTTTCCCACATGTCTTTTAGGAGGAGGAGCCTCGTGAAGGAGCTATTCTACTCGGTAACCCCCCTAGAGGAGCTTTTCGTAAAGCTAGACAAGCTTGACGTCTCCCCTCCCGTGGTGGAGGTCAGTGTCTGGGATGCTCTGGGGAGAGTCTTAGCTGAGGATTTCAGGTCTCCAGTAAACGTACCCCACTTCAGAAGGGCGGCTAGAGACGGCTACGCGGTCGTCGCGAGGGACACATTCGGCGCCGGAGAGGAGAAACCCGTTACATTGAGGGTAATAGGTGAAGTTAAGGCAGGCGACGAGCGATCCCCCCGGATTGGTGACAGAGCATGCGTGAAGGTAGCTACCGGAGCTTTAATGCCTGAAGGAGCGGACGCCGTCGTCATGGTGGAGCATGCCGTTGAAAGGGAGGAATACGTGGATGTTTACAGAGCGGTGACACCCGGAGAAAACGTCGTGGAGGAGGGTAGGGACATAAGAAGGGGGGCACTCGTTGTAGAAAAGGGGAGGGTGCTGGCACCGCAAGATATCGGTGCGATAGCCGCTACAGGCGTGGACAAGGTGCGAGTTTACGGGAGGCTGAGGGTCGCCGTCGCAAGCACAGGGGATGAGCTCGTCGCACCTGGAGGCGAGCTAAAGCCGGGAAAGATATACGATGTAAACTCTGTTACGCTGGTCAACGCTGTCAGGGCCTCAGGAGGGGAAGCAGTCTATATGGGGGTTATTAGGGATAGCAGGGAGCTTCTCTTAAATGCTTTGAGAGAAGCTCTTGCGACGTGTGACGTGGTTGTGTTCTCAGGTGGAACCTCTAAGGGTCCCGGAGACGCTGTTCCGTCCGCTCTGCGAGATCTGGGAGACCTCGACTTCATGATTCACGGGTTAGCTATGAAGCCGGGGAAGCCTACTGCTGTAGCATCCTACAAGGGTAAGCCTGTCTTCATGCTTCCGGGATACCCTACTTCGGCCCTTCTGTCCTACTATGTTATAGTCGACCCCTACATAAGGAAGTGGTCTCATCTCCCACCGTGTGAGGGCATGGAAGTTAAGGCAAGGGCTGGCGTCAAAATCTTCTCCGAGGAGGGAAGACTCGAATTTAAGCCTGTGAGACTCAAAGTGGAGGGGGGCGAGGTGAGGGTTTATCCCGCCTACACAGGGTCAGAGGCAATAACCACTCTTTCCTTAACCCACGGCTACATAGAAATAAAGGCAAGTCGGAGCTTCATAGAGCAAGGAGAGGAAGTCACTGTGAGGCTTTTCAGGCCGCTCCGGGAAATTAGAGGGCTTGAGGAGGAGTCGTGGTGAGGATTGTAGTCGGAGTTACGGGGGCAAGCGGGGCCATATACGCCTACAGACTTCTGGAAGAGCTAAAGAAGCGGGGGGATGAAGTGATTCTGGTGGTTTCAGACGCAGCCAAAAAAGTGGTCAAATTTGAGCTTGGATTTGGCGTGGAAAAGCTTTACGAGTTGGCTACACAAGTACTCGAGAACAATGACTTGACGGCACCGATAGCCAGTGGCTCGTACCCAGTTGATGCAGTGGTAATTGTACCCTGCTCCATGGCGACATTAGCGGCGATATCCACAGGCCAAGCAGATACTCTGATAAGGAGGGCGGCTGACTGCGCACTCACTGAAGGCAGGAATTTAATACTTGTCCCTCGGGAGACTCCCCTAAATCTTGTTCACATAGAGAACATGATGAGGGCTAAGATGGCGGGAGCGGTGATACTGCCCGCCATGCCAGCCTTCTACCACTCGCCAAAGACGGTGGGCGACCTAGTGGACTTTGTTGTAGGAAAAATACTTGACGCCTTAAGGGTGCCGCATAACCTCTACAGAAGATGGGAGGGCGACAGTGGTGGGGATAGACGTAGGTAATGATCGCAAATTTTATTTATTAATTAGTTTTCTGAAATCTTTGAAAGCTCTGTTTTGGGGCTAATGGATTTGTCGAGCCCGAAGCGGTGCACTCCCCTCTGCAAGCTTTTCAGATGCGCCAACAGAAGCATGAGAATAATGATGCACTCAGGTAACAAAAAGTTCATCTGGTGCCAGTGGGCTGAGGATCCATGTCAGGGACCATCATGTAAATACGCTGTATGCGTCAAAGGACAACTTCAGAAAGACTTAACATGCGGGTTATCCGTCAGAAAAGAGCATAGGGAAGCTCCGGAAGAGGAGGAAAGCGTCGTCTTCGAGGAGGAAAACCCTCTAACCAAAGCGAAGGTCAAACCACGTGTCCTCAAGAAAATTAAGGAATTAGAGTACTAATCTAACCCCTAACCGATCATCAAAACGCAGAGAAGACAAGAGTACACTGGTTTTATAGGGGCTCTTCGAGTCCTGCGTGAGTTCATCAAGCAGTTCAGAGTCCGAGTTTCCTCATCAGAGCCCTACATGAAAAATAACACAACTTAATTTTATTTTTTCTGAAAAAGAAGAAGGCAAAGAAAGTATTCCTCGTCTCTTCCTGAAATCCGAGACCGGTTGATTTCCCGCCACTCCAAAGCTGCCCGTTATCCCTCCTTATTAGAGACGCTCCACAGCTTTTATATCGAGATTATGTCGGGTTCTATTGGCGTTTTTGGGAGGACCTCGTTCCCGTCTTCTTTAATCCAGACCGGTGTTTCCAGCCTCAGTCCTCCAACGTTGGGCTTGTTTAGAACCACTGCTGCTACTTCGACCATGTTAGGCTCGAGCTTCATGCCGCTCCAAGGCGGCATGTCAAGTATGAGGGGGTACGACTCGTTGCCCACACCGCCTATCCCGTGGCCGAAGCCGAAGAGGACGTTGCTGCCGTACCCGTGCTTCTCCGCGACTTTAAGAGCTTTCCTCGCTATTTCCCCTATATTTGCTCCCGGCTGCATTTCATCTATGACAGTATACGAGATATCGACGAAGGCGTCGGAAAGCTTCTTCTGCTCCTCCGAGGGGGGTCCCATGACGTAGTTGTGAGACAGGTCTCCGTAGTAGAGGCGATACATGGCGTGGAGGTCGACGAGCACGTTGTCCCCTGGCTGAATTATCTTGTCTGTTGCAGGCGTGCATCCACCCCAAGCGTAAGCAGTCCTGTACCCCGACGCTATCTCCTGCCCTCCAGTCAGCGTCCAAGCCCAGTCGCTACCCGCCCTCCGCATAGCATACTCCGCCACCCCGGCAACCTCAGTCTCAGTCATACCAACCTCCAACGAGTCCTTAACCGCCTGCTGGCCGACATCAGTTATCTCCGACGCCCTCTTGAGAAGCTTGATCTCCTCTGGCTCCTTATAGAGAGTCAAATTGTCGATCAACGGAGTAGCATTTTTGAGCTCGGCGTCAGGCAGCAGCTTTCTCAAGTTCTCGTATTCGGAGGCGAGAATGTGGCCTGAAGCGAGAATCCACTCTTGCCCGTACTCCACCCCTATCCTACTCTTCTCATACCCGAGAAGCCTGATCGAGTCAGCAACCAGCGGCTCCAAGTACATTCCCTCAGCCGGACCCCATCCCTTAACATTCTTGATCCAGCTGTCATCCTTCACTCGTTCAACGTCGAGAAGTATTGTGAAAACTTCAGGCTCACCGTGCAACGGTATTATCACGGC
>JAHAWR010000102.1 GCA_018383835.1 Candidatus Jordarchaeia archaeon
GACCTGTAAGCTTTAACAACTTCCTCTATGTATCCTACGTCCCTCACGCGGCAGTTCCGCCTAGCCACATTGACCCCCCGCCTCAGCCAGCCTGTCCAGCGCGTCTATCATGTAGAGGTCTCTCGAGTCGAGGAGGTGCATCCTGCAGTTCTGGTCAAACACGAGGGGGAAGCAGAAACCTTCTCGTCTTCAAGGTGGAGGGGGAAAGTTGAGGCATGACGCGCCACAACTCCCCTCAGGGTTAGGGCACTCCTCGCAACATAGTGCTCAGAAACCATCAGCTCCAATGGTTCATGAACCACGCACTCGACCTCCACCCCTCTTTAAGCATCGACGAGATCTGTTTTGTTTTATGGTCGGCTCTGGGCTCAAGGGTGACGCCCTTGACGCCTAGGCGCCTGGGCGCCTGAGCGTTTGGAGGAAGAGACCGAGTTCGTCACGTTCAAGAAGTAGTCAGCGTAGACAGGGGCAGCCCCCCGTCTCAAGCAACCGGTTGGAGGCTTGGGCTGATGCGTATCTTCCCCCGGGGGGGTGCGGCGGATCCGCCTAGCAAGCTTTATAAGTTTTCTCGCAGGCTTTTCTTTACAAGCCTGTTGAGTGGTGGTGTTCTTGAGCAGGTATCTTAATCCTCCCAGCGAGGCTGACGTGGAACTCTTTGAGAAGATGCTGAGGAATGTTGGAGTCGAAGAGTTCTTGGACGCCGCGAGGAGCGCGGCTGACTCGGTGAGCGCGAGGCTTAGGGAGGGAGACGTGAAGAGAGCGGCAGAGTACGTGTTCGACATGGTTGTTCAGTCGGTCATAGTGAACCAGCTCGAAGCCCCAAGAAAGGTCATAGACTTGCTTAAGAAGAGAGGTGAGAAGCTTAAGGGTCTGCTCGACAGCCCGGTCTTCAAGGTGAGCGACAAGCTGCTGGAATCATTCGAGAAGGGGGACGTGAAGCTCTTCGCTGACGCGATGAGTGGCATTGAGAACGAGGTACTGGGGAAGATAAGCCTCGACATAAGGTTCTCGATAGTGAATGACATTTACTGTGCATTCTACAAGTACACCCAGTAGCTATCTACAAGTACACCCAGTAGCTATCGGCTTCGAGGCTGCCCTCCGTCTTCGCTCTGCCTCTCCTTCTTCACTAAGTAGAGGGATGCGAGGAAAAGGCTCTGAAGGAGTAGTAGTGCCAGCAACAATGTGACTCCAAGCGCATTCTGTATGTGGGCTGGGACAGGGTACATTTCCGGGGGAATCAGCTTAGCCCACCAGTTGGAAAGGAAGAACATGTTGACTGTGACGGCGCCTACCATGAGGAAGTAGATCAGGTAGCTTGTAGCCAGCTGAGCCCTGAGAAACTTGCTGGCCAGCTTAGCCCGTTTTCCCGATGACAATGCACAGCACCCACCGTATGATGGAGTTGTGGGATTTTTAAAAAATGACGTAGACGTTTTGCCAGCCTACACCTCTCTTTTCGCTTGAGGCCGGCTATGCTTCGATGCGCATGCTACATATTGGCTGCCTCTCCAGCGTCTCGGAGTTGACGCGCTCCGCCACCACCCGGTTTCTATTTACCGTTATCAGGTTAAAGGATGGAGGCGTATGTGCCTTCAGGCGGAGTGTGGTTGCAGTGCCCGCGTTGATGATGAGAATTTCGTTAAGCTTCCAGAACCAGGGGACGTGCTTGTGTCCGCATAGAACTAGGTGGACGTTTAGGTCTGAGAGAAGCTTCAGGAAGTCTCCCGAGTCTGAAGGTATGTTTCTCTCCCTGCCCGTCCCCGGGATGGGGACAAGGTGGTGGTGGAGTGCAACAGCCTTGACGCCGCTGAAGCCCTTAAGCTCATCCTCTACTATTCGGTAGGCGAGGCGGCCGATGTGTCCGTCATCTAGGTCCGGCTCGGTCGAGTCCACTCCAACCACCCTAAGTGGCCCAACCTCGACGCTCGGGTACCGTGAACCGAAGAGCTCCTCGAAGAGCATGTAGCCGGCGTTGCGTGAGTCATGGTTGCCCAAGACGACCAGTACGCGTTCAACCTTAAACCGGTCAAGGAAAGCCTTCGCCTCCCTATACTCGTGAGGGTGGCCATTATCTGTGAGGTCTCCTGTGACGACCAGCAAGTCCGGTTTTACCCTATTCACTTCCTCGACGACGTTTTCCCCCAGTTCTCTTGAAAAATACCCTGATGTGAGGTGTATGTCGGAAATGTGAGCCACCAAAACCCTTTCCTTCACGAGGCAACCCTCCTTGTTTGTTAAGTCCCTCCCGAATGGATTTCTGACGCTTTATGTAGGTGACCTGACAAGATGGAGCCGACACCTATCCCGTTGTGGATCAGTGAAGGCAACCCCGCCGCTGAGCAGTATGCTAGGCGGGCCATGTGGTCCAGTAGGGCGACCGCCAGCCCCAGGTTCAGGGGGAGCCCAGTTATGCCTAAGACCACTGCGACAACGAACTCGTAAACTCCGAATCCCCCGGGGACTAGCGGGAAGAACTTTGAGGCAAACCCTAGGAGGGCTGACAACATGCAGACCTCGGCTGAGACCGACGAGAAGGGCGACATGAAAATGGCGAGCATGACAGCGTCTGCGAGCCATACGCTGGGGTAGACTCCTGCAAGTATTACGAGTGCGAGCATCTGGGTGAGCTCCGGGATCCCGGCGGCGTTGATGAAAATGTAGATGGAGAAGGCGTCGGTGACCCATATCGGGAAGGAGAGTAGCGTGGCGGCGGCTAGCGACCTAGGTTTCCTAGAGAGCTTTTGCACTCCATCCTTCATTCCGAGGGCTAAACTATACACTACCTCATGCATTCTCTTTGACACCTTATGTAGCCTGAGGACGTTAATTATTCTTGGCCCAGCAACACAGAAAGCCAAGGTTAGGATTAAGATCACAGCTAGAATGGCGAAGACTATTACCGTTATTAACTTAATGTGGAATGGTATGAGGCTGCTGAAGCTCGCAGTGAAGATCAGTATTGATGAAACCAGCGCTATGGAGAGGATGTCGAAGGCTCGCTCGATAGCTATGGTCGATGTGCTCTCCCCCAGAGGCACCCCACCCTGAGAGGCTAGGAGAGATATTCTGAGCAAGTCACCTAGCTTTGCAGGCGTCACCTCATTCATGAACCAGCCGGAGAAGTTGATGCTCACGAGCCTAACTATGCCGACTTTGCCGCCAGCGGCGTCCACGATAACCTTCCACCTCACAGCCCTCAGGGCGAAGGACAACGTGTAGGCTGCGACGAACAGTGCAACCCAAGCCGGGCGGAGCCTTGAAGCTAAGCTCAGAAAGAGGTCGACCTTTATCAGCCACAGGACGACAAGTATGAGGGCGATTGAAAGCGAGAACGCCACAGCCTTAAGCACCGATCCCCTGCTAACCAATACGTACCCCTCCACCATAAGAGGATGCAGCCTCCTTTTCAGCTTTTCCCCTCCGGCGCCGAAGACCCATCTTGACCGCTTAGAAAAGCTTTTATCTTCACCGGCTTAGAGGTTAATGAACCGCCCTCGAGGTGGAGGCAGCGTTGAAGGGAAGGGTTTCCGTAATAATTCCGTGCTTTAACGAGGAGGGGACGATCTCGGAGGTTATAGAGAGGGTTAAGCGCGTCGACCTCGGACTTGAGAAAGAGATAGTGGTCGTCGACGACGGGTCAACGGACTCCTCGTTCGAGAAAGCCAGCAGCCACAGCGGCGTGGTGGTGGTCAGGCATGAGAGGAACATGGGTAAGGGGGCGGCTGTCAAGACGGGGATAGCGCACTCCACTGGAGACATAGTGGTAATACAGGACGCCGACTTGGAGTACCTCCCGGAGGACATACCCGGTCTCCTAGCCCCGTTGCTGCGCGGGGAGGCCGACGTAGTCTACGGCTCACGCTTCATTGGCAGCATAGAGGAAATGTCCCTGAGCCACAGGCTGGGCAACAGGGTGCTCTCATGGACCACCCGCTTGTTTTTCGGATCCAAAATAACCGATATGATGACAGGGTACAAGGCATTCAAGAGGGAGGCTGTTGAGGGGTTGGAGTTGAGGGCGAGGAGGTTCGAGTTCGAGCCTGAGGTCACGGCGAAGCTCCTCAAAAGGGGAGCAAAAATAGTGGAGGTCCCGATAAAGTACAGTGTGAGGAAAAGCGGGGAGGCAAAGATAAGGTGGAGGGACGGGCTAACCTGTCTGTGGTGGCTCCTGAAGGAGAAGCTTAGGAGAGGAAACTAGGGGGAGAATGGGTGGGTCGGGCGTTTAGCTTGCTGGCGGCGAAGGCTTCACGCTTCGTGGGAGAGTGCCGCAGCGACTGGGTTGCCGCATTCACCGTGGCCACGGTGCTCGTCAGAGGGGTGCTTTCGCTGCTTCCCGTCCCCGTCACGTGGGACGAAGCGGTCTACGCCAACCTTGCAAGGGACTACTACTACTTCGGGTTCTACTTCTACTTCCCCCAGCAGGTAATCTTAGACTTCGCCAGAGCCCCCTTGACCCCCCTTTCAGTTTACGCAGCATACCTCCTAACCGGGCCAAGCCACACTATTGCTCAGCTGGTGGTTTACGCCTACTCGGTCGCCGCCATCTACACCGTTTACCTGCTGGGCAGAGAAATGTACGGTGAGAGGGTTGGAAGATTCTCAGCTCTAGCCATCGCCTGCAGCCCGTTCCTACTTGTCTCCTCGTGGGGGATTCTCAGCGAGCCACCATGCATGTTCTTCTCGGCGATATTCCTGCTCATGGTCTACAGGGCGCAGAGAAACCCTAAATACTACGTTCCTGCGGGAGCTGCGCTGACACTCACCACCCTCGCACGGTACCCCGGCGCCATCATGCTCGCAGTTGGCCTCTTCATGGTGGTGGCATCAAGGAATACAATGAAGGCGCTCAAGTCTCCTTGGCTCTACGCCGGGCTGGCCGTAGCCCTTGCCACAGCCGCCCCGTGGCTACTATTCAGTAAAAGTGTAACCGGCTCGTACATGGGGTTCCTCCAGATATTCTTCGCTTCAACCCAGCAGTGGATGCGCGACCCGTACACGATGCTTCTCGGCGTCACACCCCTAGACCTTCTCGTCAGTGCGTCCTACGATGTCCTGGCAGCCATAGCTCTCCCGGGCGCCCTTATATCCTACTTCCTTTGGGGGGTTAGGACGGGGAGGGCAAGCGCGGAGGGAAAAACGCTCGTGTTCTGGCTGCTCTCCCACGCTGTCGCCTACGGCTTACTCATGAGGACGGCGCGCCTAATCGACTACTTGAGGTATAATGAAACGTCGTTGCCAGCAGTAGCGGTGCTCTCAGCGGTGGGGTTAGCGGTCATATTGGGAGAGGGAGGCGTGAGGCTTAGGGCTCCACACTCCACTCTAGCTGGGAGGAAGGGGGTTGCACTGGCGCTCATAGCGCTCAACTTCGCAGCTGGCTTCGCGGGGGCATATGTGGTCAGGGGAGAGGCGGCGGTAAGCGAGTCTGGGGTAGCGGTTCCTGTTCCAGTGTACGAGTTTCTAGCTGTGGCTACGCCACCCGACGGGTCCATCCTCTCCAACATATACCCCATAGTGAGTTACTACACGGATAAAGTGTGCATGTGGCTCCAAACAATTTGGCTGAACGACCAAATGCTAGCTTACCTCAACGTCAAGTACATCTTCCTCAACCTCAACCGCTACTGCCCAGTCGACGCGCTAATGTACGTTGAATCTCACCCCGAAAAATTCGAGAGGATACTAGTGTGCGGCGGAATAGTACTCTACAGGGTCAAGTAGCCGGGCGCAGCCACCCACCCCTCTTCCTAGCTTTAACTACGAGCACTTCGCTCAGCGTAGGCAGCAGGCTTCCAAGCGGGCTTAATATGAAGCGTTTGAGCGGCTCCCTCATGATCGGCTTGGGGGCGGGCAGGAAGTTTCCAGTCAGCTTCTCGACCCTGAAGCCGCGGCGCCTGAGCTGGGAGACTAGGACGAGGGGTG
>JAHAWR010000103.1 GCA_018383835.1 Candidatus Jordarchaeia archaeon
CTATGTCCTCTAGCTTTTCCCCTGTGCCTATGAACTTTATAGGTGCACCGGTCGCAGCCACCGCCGAAAGGGCTCCTCCACCCCTAGCAGTCCCGTCAAGCTTGGTCACGATTATTGAACCTATATCTGTAGCCTCCTTAAAGGCTTTAGCCTGAGTCATAGCCTGCTGTCCCAGCGTCCCATCAACAACCAACATTATCTCGGCGGGCTTAATTGATCTAGCGATCTCTTTCATCTCATCCATCAAGTCTGCTTCGTTCTTATGTCTGCCTGCGGTATCGACTATAACGACATCAAACCCTTTCCCCCGGAAATAATCGATCCCTCTTTTAGCCACCTCCACACTACTCCTACTGTTACTGTCGCCATAGAATGGGACTCCAGCCGCCTCAGCTAACTGGCTAAGCTGCTCATATGCCCCTAAACGAAAAGTGTCAGCGCATACAAGTCCAGTCTTAAACCCGCGCTTGGCCAAGTACCTTGCCAGCTTAGCTGCAGTTGTGGTCTTCCCAGAACCCTGTATTCCGACAAGCATTACGACGTTCAATTGCCCCGGCTTGATATTCAGGCCACGCGGCTTACTGCCAAGAATATTCACGAGCTCTTCGTAGACAATCTTCACAACATGCTCTCTCCTGCTGATCCCGGAAGGAAGCTCCTCTTCAAGCGCTTTCCTCTCTATATTCTCCGAAAGACGGAGTACAAGTTCAACGTTAACGTCTGAAGAAAGTAAGACGCGCTGAATCTCTCTGACAAGCTCTCTAACGGCGTCTCTGTCAGCAACGGCTGAGCGGAGAAGCCTATTAATAGCACTCCTCAGCCCCTCACCCAACGCATCTAAAACCATTCAGGTCACCCTTCAACAAAAACAAAACTTAAGCTATTATCTTATGGAAAAAGAGACGGCTGCAAGCTATTTAACTCTTTTTAATTCCACACTGCCTTCTTCTTTCTAAAACTGAAACGCATTGTTGCTGTACACCCCGGCTAAGAAGTTTGCAGAAGCCTCCTGCATAATTTCGTTTTCACGAAGGCTCCATAACGTAACTCTTAATGGACTTGTTTGTCTCTCCGCTCGTGCCAAGTTGCCGTCGCAACAGGGAGTACCAGTTGTCAGCCTGTAATCTGCAAGTTGAGCCTTCACGCATTCACCAAGCAACTTAAAACCTTAATGCACTTGCACAGTAAACTTTCCTGAGACAGGCTAACCCTACCCCCACGCTCTTGACACTGTAATATTGTATCCGCCTTGCTAATGGTGAAGAAAAAGAAATACAAAGAAAAAGTTATATGTCCTCATTCCGTGAAAGGAAGATAGGGCCCCGGTAGCTCAGGGTTTCCTCTTGTCTTCTGGGGGTGACGGGCAACTGGCAGAGCGGCGGCCTCGTAAGCCGTAGGTCGCGGGTTCGAGTCAACAGGAGAAACACCCGCCCGGGGCTCCAATTAGTGTGCGGCTACTGTCATCGAAAAAACGGGATTCATAATAATTTTTCAATAATTTCAAAATCTCTAAAATTAATTTAAATGGAAGAAAATTATCAGAAAGTTTAAGTAATTCTTTTGATATTCTTTAACAAAAATTCGGGGGGAATGAAAAGATCAAGCCTCTTAAAGACAAACTCGAGGGGAAAGTCAAAGAGAAAGTTAAGGATGCGATTAGTGATGTCAGTGGGAAAATTGATGCTGATGGACCTGATGAGGCCAAAATGATTGCTATACGTCACTATGAACTTTTAGAGAAAGGTGATTATGAGGGTTGGCGCAGCACATTGCTATTACATCTTCAGGCAACGGCCGATAGGAGTGGAAGTAGCCCCAGCTTTTGGTGGAATACCGGACGAAAGTACGTTGATGAGTTGGGAATACGCTACAAATACCTCCGAGAAGAGAAATTGCCTTATCCAAACGCGAGAAAATTCCTTTTCAAAAGGAAGAACCCTGATGGTAGCGACAGGGGAATGCCTGTACCATGCCTAGTCACGCTTGATAAAGACAGCGTTTGGAGGGTCGAGCAACCCAGCTACTAACCTTAAAATAATCTCTTTCATTACTTTCTCTTGTTTTTGTTTTCACCATTGAGGTGGTCGTATGTGGAGTTAGATGATGTAGGTGAGAGAAGACTCGTTGAAAGCCTCCTAAGCTTCATAGATGACTTGTATGGCTTTCCTTTAGGTGATGATGCAGCGACAATTCAGCTGTGTGGTGTCACGCTAGTTTTTAGCTCTGACATGCTTGTCGCTAGGACGGATGTTCCTCCCGGCATGACGTGGGAGCAGGTTGGGTGGAAAGCTGTAGTGATGAATTTAAGCGACATAGCTGCTAAGGGCGCTGAGCCGATTGGAGGTCTTTACGCTTTCGGGCTTCCAAAGTGGTTTAAGTTAGATGATGCCTTAAAGATTGCAGCTGGAATAAAGAAAGCATCGAAACTCTACGGAGCACGCTACCTCGGAGGAGACGTGAATGAATCAGACGAGGTGGTTGTCTCTGGCGCAGTACTGGGTGTGACTGAAAGGTTTGTGCCAAGAAAAGGGGCTAAGCCGGGTGAAATCGTCGCGGTAACCGGTTCATTTGGACTAACAGCAGCTGGACTGAAAATTCTCTTAGAAGGGCTGGAAGCGGGGGATGAGAGAGACCTTTGCCTAAAGGCGGTATATTGCCCCGAGCCAAGGATAAAGGAGGGTGTAATTCTGGCTAAGGAAGGTTACGCATCGACATCCATCGATAGTAGTGACGGGCTAGCGGCCTCACTCCATGAGCTAGCTAAAGCCAGTAATGTTGGCTTCGCAATCGATGCCATTCCCATTCCACGTGAGGTCTTACTCTTCGCCCAGAGAAATGGGCTGGATCCTTATGAACTTGCACTTTATGGTGGAGAAGAATACGAACTAGTTGTTACAATACCGGAAGAAAAATGGGAAGACGCTATAAAAGCTGTAGAAAAAGTGGGTGGCACCTTACACAGAATAGGGCGAGTTGTTGGGGATAAAGAAGTCTTGTTTAAGCATCCCGAAAAAGGATGGGTCAAAGTCAGCTGGAGGGGGTACGAACACTTCAAGCTCAAAAAAACATAAGAAAACAATGGCGGTCCCGCCGGGATTTTCAGCTCCCACCATGGCGGCGGAAGCTCTTGAACCCGGGAATTCCGGCTTAGAAGGCTTACGCCCCTTATAGTCGGCGCCCTTTCAGTCTTTTAAGTCCTGGCTAGGCGACGGGACCGCTTACTCAGAATGATGCTTCTCCACATGTTTTATATGTGTTATGGCGTTTTTAATTTCTCGTTAACCACATTTTTTCTTGCCCACATTCTTATTCTTTGACCTCGCTTTCAGGCTGCACTTAGTTTGCCATTACTCATTTTATAACTTCAAAATTTTCTCGTATCCTTCTTTCTTGACTATATGTCCTGCTATGTCGAAGCATTTCCTAGCTTTTTGCAGGATCACGCTGTCGCTTGTGAGCGCTATTTCTCCCGCGCTTATTACTGCGTTGTCCGTTTGGCTTGCAGTTAAACTATCTCCCTCAACTCCGTATTTCTCCATTAGTTGTCTCGTTACTCCAGCTAGTTCCCCGCTCTTACTTACTGGCCTATCGAAGAATATTAGAACCACTCTTGGCCGTGCCTCCTTAAGTTCTTCTAAAAGTACATTTAGTGCTTTTGTTGTAAGGCCGGTTACCTTGTACTTTCCATGAACTCCTGATATGTCCCTTATGTATCCATCGTCTCCCTCTACAAGGAGCTCATTTTTCAACATTGTTTCAAGAACTATTAAAACGTTATACCCATCCACAGAGATGTTTTTCCCCCTAAGCTCCTCGAACGACGCCGTTTTCCTTCTTCTCTCTTTTACTTCTTTATTACTAAAGACACTTCTTAATAAGATTAATTTGTGTGTTTTGTCGAGACGATGGTGGCTCGCAACAAAGTTTAGAGCCCCCTCACGGTTATATCCTCTATCGAGAAGATACCTAAACTCTTCAGCTGCCTTTTCTAACCTTTCCTTGTTAAGTTCGAGCAAGTCAGGAGCCCCACGTCCCAGCCTCAAGCTATTTCTACATAATGATTTTTGATGATTTCCCTTTTGAGGTTCCACAACAATAAATAGGGAAGATTTTTAGAGATTTCTGTTTTTTAGGTTTACTAGCGATAAAGACGGGGGTGCCATTCTTTGGTTGCTTCAAAGGAGGAACTTAGGAGGAACTTCGGCAGGGACAAGTATGAAGTTGAACTTTTCAGGCAAGAGGGATTCGTCAGGAATAAGTGCGAGGTGTGCGGCGACTATTTCTGGACGTTAGACCCTGACCGGAAGGACTGTGGCGACACGAAATGCGTCGGAGGATACCTTTTCTTGGGAAAGAAAACAGGTGGAGGATGGGACTTCCACGAGTCTATAGAAAAATGGTGCAGGTTTTTCGAGGAGAAGGGGCACAAAAGGATAAGAGCCTACCCAGTTGTCGCTAGGTGGAGGGATGACATTGCTTTTACCATCGCTTCGATAGCGAACTTTCAGCCCTACGTGGTGGAGGGCGTCGTCAAGCCTCCTGCAAACCCGTTAGTTGTCCCGCAGCCATGCATAAGGTTTGGGGGGAAGGGGTTTTGCGACGTAGATAACGTTGGCAGGACAGGAAGACATCTCTCTCTCTTCATCATGGGGGGTCAACATGCATTTAAGTATGATGAAGAAGGATACTGGATTGATAAGTGCATAGAGCTTAACTTCGAGTTTCTGACAAGGGTTCTCGGGCTTAGGATGGATGAAGTTACATATAAGGAGGACGTTTGGAGCGGTGGTGGAACGTTCGGTCCATCACTCGAAGCCTTCGGAAGAGGACTTGAAATAGTGAATAATGTATTTATGCAGTACGCGTTCAACCCGGATGGAAGCTGGAGGGAGCTCAAGATAAAAGTTATAGACGTAGGCTGGGGGGTAGAGCGGATTGGCTGGTTCACACAGGGGACTCCAACAGTTTACGAGGTTGCGTTCGGTCCAGTCCTCGACTGGCTGAAGAGGGAAGCAGGGGTAAGTGTCGACGAGGATCTGCTACTCAAATACTTTGCTTTTGCAGGAGTTTTCGATGCAAGCGAAATGCAGGACTTCGAGAGGGTGATGCGTGAAGCCTCTTCTAGGCTTAGTGTTTCCCTCGATGAACTTAGAAGGCAATTGCTTCCTCTTGAAGCCCTCTACGCGATAGCCGACCACACTCGCACTTTGGTTTTCGCGGTTTCAGACGGCGGCATCCCCTCAAACGTTGGAGGAGGTTATAACCTCCGCGTTATCCTTAGAAGAGCGCTAAGTTTAGACAAGCTTCATGGGTTTGAAATAGACTTCATAGAGTTATTCCACAAGCAGATAGAATATTTTAGTAAAAGCTACCCACACCTAGAGGCTGCAGCTGAAATCATAGAAGATATATTCATTGTTGAGAAGGAAAGATACCTACAGACAATAATCAAGGGACGTAAGCACGTTGAACGCCTCTTGAAGAGAGGAGACCCGTTGGATACTGAAACCCTAATTAGGCTTTACGAGTCCAATGGAATTACGCCTGAAATGGTTCAAGAGATTGGAGAAGAGATGGGAATAAAGGTTGAAGTTCCGAGCAGCTTCTACTTGGAACTTGGTGGAAGACAGGAAAGGAAGGAAAAGGTCGCCACATCTACAGATGTGATAATTGATGAAAGTCTTTCGCCAACCAACCCGCTCTACTACGAGAAACCATACGACTTAGAGTTTACCGGGAAAGTTGTGGCTGTAACCGGACCTTATGTAGTTCTGGACAAAACATTGTTTTACCCTACGGGAGGAGGACAGCTTCACGACGTTGGCAGCCTCAACGGCGAGAT
>JAHAWR010000099.1 GCA_018383835.1 Candidatus Jordarchaeia archaeon
AGTCGCCTATGATGCACGGCGTCACTCCAGCGTGAACAGAGCAGTTGTCCTGTATGTTGGAGTACCTTCCTATTTTTATTGATGAAAGATCGCCTCTCACCACGGCATAGTCGAATATAGCCGACCCCTCACCCAGCTCGACATCCCCCGAAACAAAGGCGTTCGGGCTCACATAAGAATCAGGGTGGATCTTCGGGGCCTTGCCAAGATACTCAACCACAGGCATGTAGACCCTCCCACGCATTCGCTGACCAAGATACAAACTAAACCACAAATAAGCTTTCCCTTCAGGTTTAGCAGCAAACAAGCTAATTTGCAACTAAGAGATCCACGGGTGCGTGAAGGCCAAAAATTAATTGGGCAATTGTCATAGCGGCCACGCTGGGACACCCGAACCCCCGCTCCAGGCTCCAACCATTTTCCTGTTTACTTTGGAGTTATCCCTGTGAACTTTTGTGGTGGTGTCTTCTTTTTCTCTAGGAAGTTTTTGCTTCTCTGCTTGAACTCCTCGGTTGCCCACACCATTGCTGTCACGTCTCTTGCGAGCTGCCAGTTGAGCATTGCCAGGTCGGTCCAGAACTTGAGGCTGGACTTGACGACCCTGAAGGCTTGGGGGCTTGCTCTCTCAACAACCTCTAATGCGAGCTTCTCCGCCTCTTTTTCGACTTCGCCGTCCTCCACCACCCTGTTTACTAAGCCTAGCTCGTATGCCTCTTGTGCTGTCAAGAGCTTCGCAGTGAGCAGGAGCTCCCTAGCCCTCTTCTCTCCAATTATCAAGGGGAGGAGCTGGACCCCGCCTCCCAGCGCCGTTGATCCGACGGATATTTCCGGCTGCCCCAGCTTAGCGGACTTTCCGGCAACCACGAGGTCGCACATCATAACTAGCTCGTGGCCAGCTGCAACGCAGACACCCTTCACGCCAGCTATAACTGGCTTCCCTGTTTCCCTGATGAGCTCAACGAGCCTCCGGTAGGCGCTCTGCCATCTTAGCCCAGCTTCGAAGTCGCCTCTCACCAGCTCATTCAGGTCAGCGCCCGCGCAGAAGTCTTTTCCCTCGCTCGTAAGAATCACGGCGCTCACCTCGCAGTCTCTGTCCGCCTCCACGAAAGCCTCACATAGCTCACTTAGGATGGAGGTGTTTAGGAGGCATGGCCTGTCCCGGTATGCTATTTTAACCCAGGCCACGCAGCCTCTTTTTTCCAGTTTCACCTGATTCAACGATCTTCACCCCGTTTGACTCCGAAGTACTCGTACCATCCGCCCCTGCTTCCAGGGTTAAACTTCGGGTCTCCAATGTAGCCCGAGACTACCAGTTTTTTGAGGGTGACCGGAGGAGCGTAGCGCTTTTCCCGCGTCTCCCTGTAAATGTATTCGCTGACTTGGAGGGCTGTGTGGAGCCCTGTAAAGTCCATTAGTTCGAATGGGCCCATTGGGAAGCCGAATGCTAGCTTGCACATCTCGTCTATCTCCCTCACGCCCGCCACGCCGGCCTCGAAGAGCCTCACGGCCTCCATCAGCCAGCACATCATGAACCTCGTCGTGAAGAAGCCTGGCACATCCTTTGCTTCAATTGGCGTCTTCCCCAGGCTTTTTGCCAGCTCTACAGTCAACTTGAAGGTCTCGTCCGAGGTCAGAGCACCCCTCACTATTTCCAGCAGCCTCATCACCGGAGGCGGATTAAACCAGTGCATTCCTATAAACCTGTCCTTCCTCTTTACCGACGACGCCAAATCGCTGATCATTATGGCTGAGGTGTTTGAGGCGAAGACAACATCCTCCCTGCATATGGCGTCCAGTTTAGAGAAAGTCCTCTTCTTCACCTCGCCATCCTCAGGAACGGCCTCGATGACGAAGTCGACTCCACTGAAAGACTGCATAGACGTCGTAGTCCTAATTCTATCCATTATCCTGTCAACTTCCTTGGGTGTGAGCCATCCTTTCTCGACCAGCTTCTCCAAGCCAAACGGACCCGACCTTACCAGGCTCAAAGCCCTTTTGAGCGTCTCCTCGCTCCTGCTAAACAGGAGGACGTCGTAGCCGCTCCTAGCGCAAACTTGGGCGATACCATGCCCAACAGCTCCCGCCCCGAGAACTCCTATAACTTTAATGTTGCCCACATCCACGAAGAGCACCCCCCACTCCTGACCATAACTAAAAGACAAAAAAGCGTTACTGTGACCGTTTTACCGGAAAATTCACAGTAGTGGCTACTTGTTGAGGAGCATTGAATAATAAAGAACCCAAAAAGGGGACATTAAAAGTGGGGGGTCCGAGGTTGAATGGTTTGGTGGCTTAGCCTGCGTAATGGTGAATAATACTTGTGGCTGGATGGAAATGGCTGAGTATAAATTAGGGGGCAGGGGCCTTCAAAGATGATTTCTGGGTGCAGTGCGTCATGCGTGGGTTCTGAGCTAAGTAGGGGCACATAGAGGTTTGCTACTTTCATCCCTACTCAGCCCTTCCCTCTCAAGTTCATCGAGGGCTTTCGGGGAGCCCATTCCCCACATCTGAAGATTCAAGACTGCGACAATGTCTCTATCCATTACTAAGATACAGTTTTCGCACTTCATCAACCTGCCCTCATAGGCTACCATGTGGCCAGGGCAGAGAGGGCAAGTCTTCGATGAGTTTTTAGGATCAACGTATCTAACATCCAATCCGAGCCACTTAAGCTTGTATTCGAGCATGAACTGAAAAGTTCGAGCGTTCCACTTCGAGAGCTTCCTGTTCATCTCTTTTGAGCCGTTGAGAACGTTATCCTTTATTCCCTTCAGATCCTCAAGAATTGCTCCACAATTATTCTCTTTCAGCTCTCTTGCTATTTGCGTGGTGAGCTTGTGCAGAAAGTTCTTAGCTCTATTTTTCTCACGCTCAGAATACTTCTCAAGGAGCTTTTTCGAGGTCTTTGGCTTATACTTGGCAAGCTTCTGGATTCTCTGCCCTTTGACCTCGTAAGTTCTGTGAATGTGGTAAAGCTGTCTCAAATCGTAGCGCTTGATTTCTCCATCGACAAAAGCGGTTAGGTTTGTCAAGTTCACGTCGAAAGAAGCCCATTTCTCAGCATTTGGCTCGACATCTTTCTTGACTGTGATTATCAGCTCGTTTTCCGTCATAAGAACTCCGCCTACTCTGTCGAAGTCTTTTGGAATCCATGGATACTTGCTCAGATCGACTTCGAGATGCTTTTTCCGTGGCTCGATGCTCACCTTCAAGACTCCATTCCTAAAGCTGATCAGAGTGCTTTTAACATAAACTGTCCTCTTCGTTATCTCTGGTTTTTTCTTTACTTTTCCTCTGTTGTATAGCTTTATCCACCCTTCAACGAGACCTATAACAGAATTTATTGCTGAATCAACATAGTGCTTCGAAAATTTCCAGTCTTTCAGCAACTTGTCTCTAAGCTTTTTTCTGTCTTTGTAAACTTTAAATGAGCTTTCTTCGAGATCTCGACGTAAGAGAAAATGAATTCCAAAGCTTTCTTCTTAACTAAAAAATAGGCTTCGATCAAATTTTTCGGGGTGTCTATCGGGATTCTGTAGATTTTAATTGCTTCCATATTCGCTCAACTTCACTCTTCGGGTAGCGAAGCTTTCCAGTTGGAAGTTTAACAGCTTTTATTAGCCCTCTCTTCTGCCATTGCCATAGAGTCTTAACAGTAATGTTAAACATTTTAGCGACATCTTTTGGTTTAAGTAGTTCATCATACTCCTCGTTCATCATAAAGATATTAGTAACCATTCGATATATAAACCTTTTTACACAGAAACTGCTGACTACGGCGGCTCACTTCAGGGTTAGCTTCTACCGATTGCATGATTGGTTGCGGGGCGGTCAACTCGTCGGCTGGTCGAGGTAAGTAAATAGGGGACGCGCGGTGTGGCGAGGAGGGGTGTGGGGTTTTAGATTACTCTTGATGTCTTCCAGGTTTTCAGCGCTACGTCTAGTTCCTTGTGTTCCTTCGCGGCTTCTTCTAGCGGTATCCCCTTCATGGTTGCTTCTATTGCTTGTCTGAAGGCCATGGCGCCTGCTCTGGGGCCTTGCGGGTGGGCGTGTATTCCGCCCCCTACGCCTATGACTATGTCTGGTCCGAGGTCGAGGACGAGGAGGGGCACGTGTGACGGTATTATTCCCCGTTGGGTTCGAGATTGCATGATTGGTTGCGGGGCGGTCAACTCGTCGGCTGGTCGAGGTAAGTAAATAGGGGACGCGCGGTGTGGCGAGGAGGGGTGTGGGGTTTTAGATTACTCTTGATGTCTTCCAGGTTTTCAGCGCTACGTCTAGTTCCTTGTGTTCCTTCGCGGCTTCTTCTAGCGGTATCCCCTTCATGGTTGCTTCTATTGCTTGTCTGAAGGCCATGGCGCCTGCTCTGGGGCCTTGCGGGTGGGCGTGTATTCCGCCCCCTACGCCTATGACTATGTCTGGTCCGAGGTCGAGGACGAGGAGGGGCACGTGTGACGGTATTATTCCCCCCGACGGCATTGGGAAGACCTTTCTCAGGTGGTATAGCGGGTACCTTAGCTCTTTAGCTATTCTGATGTAGCTTTCGCGCAGGAATGGAGCTTTACCGTATGGGGCAGGGTAGACTACTATGTCCGCCCCGGCGATCCTTGGAAACTTGCCCATGATCAGGTGGGAGCTCAGACCGTACTCCGGTGCCATGTATATCGCGCCTGTAAAGTCGGGTAGGTGGGCCAGTATTGGAACGTTTATGCTCGGATCCTCGGCTAGGTCTCTCAGTGTTTCGAACCCAACGGGGACGGCGTCGACCATTAGGGCGTTGCCCCCCAGCTCTATCACACGGTCGGCGAGCTCTAAGACGCGTGACGGCCTGTCGGTTATGTTGACGGTGTACAGCGTCTTCTCTCCCTTCTCTTCGTTAGCCTTGTCTATTGCTTCCATGAACTTGACGACCCTGTCCTCAACCCTGTTGAGTTCCATGTCTGCCAGCAGCTCGTCGTCCTTGATTATGTCGACTCCGCCGGCAGCAGCCTCATACGCCAGCTCAGCCCCTATATCCGGAGGGGAGTAGACGCAAGGCTTTATCATGTTGTTTACAAGGGGCCTATCCTTGACACCTAGAATCTTTCTGACGCCCTCTATTCCAAACTTCGCCCCCTTAAACCCTTCAATGAACTTTCGGGGGAAAGCTATGTCGAGGAGCTTTATTTTTCCTCCCGCTAGTATGTTGCCCGCCACCGTGGCAAGCAACACTGGGAATTGGGAGCCACACAGGTTCAACACTGGAAAAGCGATTTGAATAATGTATTGCCGCTCCTCAACGCCCTTAGGGAGAGACCACTGGTAAGCCGGGGCTTCATAGACCCCAATAACTCTAGCAGCGTGCTTCCGCTTCACTTCAGGCGTCTCCTTCGGCACAGGAGTCCACGTTCCTGTGCTCTGCTCTATGGCGGCAGCCTGAGCAATGATGTTCGCATCCAAGCCAGCCGGAAGCGAAACATAATACGTCGCAACAACGTACTCGTCCGGGTCAAACCCCTCAGGAAGTGCCTCGGGAGCATCAAGATACTCATACTTGAAGCCACCCAACCTCTAACACCACCTACATACCGGAAGTCCCAGTACTTAGTGAGCGCTCTAACATATAAATATGCCGAAAACTAAACGAGGCAAGAAAACCCCATTGAAAACCTTTCTACTAGAAGTGAAAAACGAGTAAACGTAAAGGGATCCACAACTTGGCATTAAAACTGAAAACCCACTGATTTACATCCAACAACCACTTAAAACTGGCTTCTGAACGGTTCAATCCTAGATGCTAGCCAATTTATGCTGTCGGGTACGCTGTGGCTAGAATTGTTGAAGTGGCAACTGTTGCTGGACTCCACATTCTTGAATCTTTATGGGTTATCGGCTGAAGATGTACTTTGACGTCTTTAGGTGGCTGAGTAGACGGGTGGTATCTAGCACAGTCAGCGGATAGTTTGTGGTGTGGTCTGGAAAACTTGTTGGTTCACCGCTACTGGAACGTTGACGACTTAAAGGTCTGCAGGGGTGCTAAAGGCAACATTCCTCCTAGAGCACGTAACTCTTAAGTGAAGATATACGGGTTCCAGACTAAGTATGGGTAAGTGTT
>JAHAWR010000101.1:0-4038 GCA_018383835.1 Candidatus Jordarchaeia archaeon
CAACCATCCAATGAAGAAGCAATGGTAGCTGCGTGCCAGCGGGTAGTGGCACACCCAATTCGAAGGCATAGCCATAAAAGACAAGGCAACAACCAACGGCCCCTGAACCATAAAACATAACCAAAAGCAAGAACCCCCCAGCTTCAGCCATGGAGAGCGTCAACCATGTAGCTCTACCATATTCTAGACTTAGTCAGGCTGAAAAACTGCGACAGGTTTGTTTTGCTTCTGGGCAAAATTACGATTTTTCGCCGTCAAACTCGACCAAACAATTTCCGCCACCATTTGCTCCTCCACCACCTTTAGGTGAAACCATTTATATCCTGACCATCAATAGTTTTAGATTCCACAAATCATTCATCACGATTAATCTTTCTACATCAATTCGGCTCATCAAGATAAGCAAATACACAGTTAACGAACTTTAGCCACCATTCAGTTCAGCTCTTTAATCCACACTACAGCCTCTTCAAAATTATTTCAAATTGATACGCGTTATTGGTAATGTTTGTTATTGGTTTAGGTGATGTGCGCGACGCTTTTATTAATCTTTTATCCTAACGTATTTTCGGGGACCTGGAGGGGATTGTTGTTTGATGCGCTTGAAAGGTATCTTTCTTATTTTGAGCTTAGTTTCGTTCACTCTTCTCCCTACTCTTCTCCTTTCAGTTTACAGTGATTGTGGTATGGTTCGTTTAGCTGCTTCTCCGGGTGGTACCGTGACCGTGGCGGAAATAAGAGGTGAGATAACCCGGTCTACGCTCTACATGGTTCAGGAAGTCTTAACTGCAGCCATCCAGTCTGGGTCGAGGCTTGTGGTCTTCTACGTCAACACTCCTGGAGGGGAGCTTGGTGCTGTGAGCGAGATAATGAACCTCTTCGAGCTGAGCTGGGTGCCCGTCTGCGTGTTCGTCTCACCCTTCGGCTCCACAGCTTGGAGCGGCGGCACGTACCTTCTTATGGCGAGCCACATTGCCGCGATGTCGAGTGGAACAGTTATAGGCTCATGCCAGCCGGTCATGGGGGGCCAGCCAGTATACGACACGAAGTACGTTAATGCCATGGCAGCGTTGATGGTCGCACATGCCCGTCTCCACTCAAGGAACGAGACTGTGGCAAGCCAGTTCGTCTACGTGAACCTTAACTTGCTCCCGGAGCAGGCCAAGGAGAGCGGGGTGGTGGAGGTTGTCGCGGACAGCCTCCCGGAGCTCTTCTCAAAGCTCGAGGGCAAAGCGCTAATACAGTACGTTAACAATGAGACGGGCACCTTGTCGTGGATGCTAGTGGACGAGGAGGACGCCGAAAGCTACAACCCCTCCAGAACGGTAACCCTCTCCGGGATAAGCGGCTCCTACATGCTATTTTACCCGAAGCCGGTCAAGTACCAAGTGCTCGACTTCCTCGTAAACCCATACGTGGCATACTCCCTCCTTATGCTCGGCATCTTCGGACTAATAATTGGAATCAAGACGCCAGGGTACGGGGCGGAGGTGGGGGGCTCAATATCTCTCCTCCTCTCGCTCATAGGCTTGGGCGTCCTAGGGCTAAACGTCGCAGCCCTCCTCTTCTTCACACTTGGATTCATACTACTGATACTGGAGCTTAAGACTGGAACCAGTGTCCTCGCAGTAGGAGGAGTAGTGTGCCTAGTGCTGGGCAGCCTCATGGTTGTTCCAGCAGGCTGGCTCTTCACCCAGTCCTTCGTCCAGTCGCTCACGATAGTTCTATTGACGGTCTCAGGCCTACTGGCCGCCTTCTTCGGGTTCCTAGTCTACAAGGTTAGCGAGACACGCAAACTGAAATCAGAATTGGAACCTGAGGAGCTGGTAGGAGCTGAGGGGGTGGCGAAGACCATGCTTAACCCGCGGGGGCAGGTTCTAGTGAGAGGGGAGATTTGGTCAGCCCGCTCAGCTGACGGCTCCACTATACCAGAAGGCTCAAGGGTAAGAGTGGTAGGAGTCTCTGGTCTAACCCTCATGGTCGAGAAAAGCTAAGTTCAAGCGGAAATATCCTCACCTGCTGCAGGAACCACTTCATGGCACAAGGACGTTTGCGAGAAGAAAGAACTTTTAGGAGGAAGGGTGGGCCGACAGTTTCTGTATAGTTAACTATACGATAGCGGTCGCTACCCGGCACTTACAAGTCCTCCGCGCACCCGTATCTCCTCCCGTGCACTACTAGGTCGCGTACTTTCACTCCGTAGTACCTCACTCTTTCTGCGAGCCTGAAGGGGTTTTCCCGCTGGATAGTGACTGCGCCTTTCCTTATGGCTTCCAGCACGTCATCCAGCTTCCCGTCATCGGCTATGATGCCCGTCACCCCGTTACCCACCTCGCCCAGCGTGTGCGCGTCGCTGCCAGCCACAACAGGTATGCCCTCAGCCTCCGCCAGCCTCTTAGCCTTCTCGTTCAGCCGCCTCGCCGTCCTAGCGTTAAACCCCTCAAGTGCGTCCACCCTAACCTCCCTCACAAAGGTCGGAGGCTTACTGCGCCTATAGGGGTGAGGTACCACGACAACCCCCCCAACACTCCCCGCAAGCTCTACTATATCATCCACGTCCATCTCCCTAGGCTTAAACTCCAGCTTCTCCGTTAAGCCCAGAACAAGTATGTCCCCCCTCTTACTACTTATTTCGACGCCGGGAATTATGACAACTCCACTTTTTCCGGCAGCCTTAAGCCCCAGCAAGCCACCCTTAGTAGTATTATGGTCGGTTATCGCCACCCCATCAAGCCCCTTTCTTCCATCAACTACTTATTTCGACGCCGGGAATTATGACAACTCCACTTTTTCCGGCAGCCTTAAGCCCCAGCAAGCCACCCTTAGTAGTATTATGGTCGGTTATCGCCACCCCATCAAGCCCCTTCCTAGCAGCATCCTCAACGACCTCGCGCGGACTACTAACAGCATCGTTACCCCACACCGGGTGCCTAGAGCAGTAAGTGTGCACGTGCAAGTCAAACAAGTACATTGAATCATCACCCGAAATGTCAGCTCCCTCTTAGGGGATGTGGAGCCCACTGGGGTTAAAACACTTTTGGGAAGCCAATTCCTCCTCGAAATCTTTAGCTGCTTTTTCTTCGGCTGAGATTAACTATTTAAGGATGAAGAGCAGTAAAGAATCTATTGATGGAAGAAAGGGGCGAGGAGAGGAAAATGTCAAAGAAAGCAGCCGCAAAGGATCCTCTAAGCGCAGCTAAGGAAGTGGCTCAGCAGTCGCTCAAAGAGTACAAGTCCATTCTTGAGTCACTCGGGCATCCGACCGACAAGCCCTCAAAGATAAGGGCAGACATGATAAGGAAGCTGGTTGGTCAAGCAGAGAAAAGCGTGAGAGAAATAGAAAAAGCCGCCGAAAAAGCGAAAAAGGAAGAAGAGAAACTGAAACAGAAAGAAGCCGCTGCAGCAGCGGCAGCGAAGGCAGCGAAAGCAGCCAAGCCAGCCAAACCCGCCAGGAAAGCTAAAGAAGCTAAGGAGGCTAAGCCGGCGACAGCCTAAACATGAAAACTTTTCTTTATTTCTCTTCCTTTTCACTCTTTATTTGCTGCAGATTATTTAGTTAGGTCCTCCAGCTAGCTTCTTTTTGAGTTCCTCCTTTTTTCCGCCTTCAAGAGTTCCCCTGTATCTGATTATGGCCGGCCCCTCCGCTCTCACAACTTCATAGCCTTCAAGCTTGACGCGCGGTGGCTGACTATGGTGAACGTGGATTCCCACAGCCCAGTAGGCGACCTCAAATGTTTCTCCCTCCCCAAGCAGTGGAATCCTCCAAGTGAGCCTCGTCCCCTCCTGGCTTTCTGTAGCCTCGCCCCCCTCAGGGTTGACGATGTGACCCTTTGGAACGAGGTCTACCAGTTCAACGCCGCTAAGCGGGCTCTTAGAGAAGTTTCTGACACTAACCTGGACGACATATCTTTCTCCATCAAGTGGCTCAACCACCTTTGTAGCCTTGGCTAGCAGCCTCCCGTCCTTAAGCCTCAACTCCCTCTCAAACATCAGCGCCCTAGCCCTCCTTTCCAAGTAATACCCCACCTTTACAAGTCG
>JAHAWR010000101.1:4051-5935 GCA_018383835.1 Candidatus Jordarchaeia archaeon
TCCTTTAGCCTCCACCTCACCAGCGTCTCCTCCCCTTCCACCAGCCTCACTTCTCCCCCCTCCGGGAACATTCCCACTATTGCCAACTCGAGCGGAATTTCGTCCTCGAGAAACACATCGTTCACTCCCCCGGCGATCCCAAGGATCTCGGACGAGACTATGAGCTTACCGTTCTCCCCTCTAACTGGAAGGTACGTTCTTACGACGTCAAGCAAGTTTCCCCTCCTGAAGACTACAGTTCGCGCCACGCTCCTTGCAGCCTTCACCCTGAAACGGGCCTTCTCCCCCTCCGCCAGCCTCCCAACCTTGAAGGTCACTCTTGTTCCACCATCGGCTTCCTCCACGCTTCCTCCCTCCGCATCTACGACCTCGAACCCCTCCGGGACAAGGCCTTCAAGTGAAGCATCTTCTAACCCCCCCTCCCAAAGGCCTCCGAGCTCGACTTCCGCCACGTAGTATGGTGGGTCAGTCAAAGTTAGCTCACAGCCCACATAGCCCTCGACCCTTTTTCCACCGCTCTTACCGGTCAGCTTGAAGGTAACCCTGCGGTCTATGGTCCTCCTCATCTTGGCGAAGACTCCCCCTAGGGTGGCCTCGTCTACTTCCCCCTTAACCCTCACGCTCCTAGACCTCACCCATCTTTCAGTGCCCACAGCTTTCCCGGCGTCCTCCTTGCTGAGCGGCTCAGCCTCCTCCAAGCGGGGAGCCTCAGCTGCCCCTTTCTCCTCCAATTCCTTCTTCCTCTCCTCCAGCATAATGAGAGTGAAGGCGAAGGTAGGTGAGGACCTTATCTCCTCTTCTTTGACGGTTTCAGCCACCCTTAATGCCTCATCAAGCCTCCCAGCCACGAGAAATCTTATCATCGCGTCTTTGAAGGCGCTGGCGGCACCATAGCACTCCCCTCTCCCCCGGTAAATCTCCGCAGCCTTTAGGAACGTTTGGGCTGCAGCTAGGTAGTCTCCCTGTGCGTCTAGTCTCTGAGCCACCTGAATGTACTTCTCAGCCGCTTTAAGTGCCTCTCCCTCCACGAGGAACCTTTCAGCTTCCTTCAACTCCTCCTCGAACTCCACCACCTTCTCCCTCCCTGACCTTCACTCTCTCAACATACTCAACCAAGGAAACCCTAACCACCTCGAACTTAGCCCTGTGCTCTTCAAGGCTCCAACCAGCCTCGTACTCGTATCCTCCCTTAAGCTCATAGTTTTTAACGAACACCATCCATGAAACCCTACTCGTGGACTCCAGAAACCTAGTTAGCTGGTCATAGCCTCTGGCTCCGAGGTGCCTTTCGGCGAGCTCCCTGAGCCTAGTTCTCGCAGACTCATCCCCTAACACGACCCCGCTACACGCCCTAAGTATTTCGCCTTCCACCTTGCTAATTCTCCTCTCCTCCAGAAGCCTTGCGAGGAACCCCTCGTCACCCCTAATAACTCTGAGCGCCTCCTCAAACTCCAAATCCTTGAGCCCAGCCAAGCTAAGCCCCCCAGCTACCTCCCAAACTTAATATGACACTTCACTCTTAAATAAGCTTTCAAACATGTTGAGGAGAGGTGCCCCCTCATAGCAACCTTCCCATCACCCATCTGACGAGAGAAGCAGACTGAATGGATCCGAGACACCTGCCCCCCAGCAGGGCTTTAGGGCAACTGAAAACTACATTAACTACTAGCGTAGAAAGGCCCGGAAAACAGATTCCCCCTTTCCCGCATTCTGAAAGCCCTTACTTTGTCTCAAATCCTCTTTTTGGTCTGCAGAGCCGACCCATGCGTAAATCGCAGCCCTCCTTTAGGGTAACCGCCCCAAGAAGCTTTCTTACAAAAAACTCGGCAAGCTTAGAACTTTAGTTCTGGGATGAATTGTCGACAAGTCTAAAATGTCTTAACG
>JAHAWR010000104.1 GCA_018383835.1 Candidatus Jordarchaeia archaeon
CATGAGCTATGATGAGTTCGCAAGGAGCGAGCGGAGGAAGCACATGTCGGGCCTAGTTATGGGATACGACTTCTTTCTTCGATTTGTGAAGCTCCCCGACGAGTACGGTGAGTCTTACGGGGAGAGGGTGTATAAACCCCTAGGTCGCGCGTTGGTTGAAGGCGTGGTCTTAGACGATTCGGACGCAATATTTACTCCATGCCGTTACCTCTTGGGGAATGTGAACGTTTTGGATGGAGTGAAGAAGCCTGTGAGAGAAGTGTTCTCGTTGAGGGGGCGCTTCAGCGACCAAGCCAGAGAAGGTGAAAGGGTTTTAGCGAGAGGTAAGGTTGAGGCAGTATATTCGGAGGAGGACAAGTATTTCAGGCTCGTTATAGGGGGGGAGAGAAGTGACTTCATTATAGTTAAGGGGTGAGCTTCCTAGATGAGGTCTGAACGTGATAGAGACTTCTTGAAAACAAGCGAGGGATTCTTTTTCTGCGTTGTTGGATATGAACACCCACCAGACAGGGTACTAGCCTATCTCAAGTATGTTCCAAGCTCCTCAGGGAAGTGGGGAAGTACGGCGCGTTTCCACAGAGTTCTCGTAAGGTACGATGCAGCCTCTGTTGCAGATACCTTCTCAATACTAGAACGTTACCCAAAGTACCTCTTTTACTCTGAAGTATACGGCGTGACTTTTTCAGCTGTTCCCAAGAATGAAATAGTGGAGAAATACTATCCTGAAGTTAAAGTTGCAAGCCTCCTTGTAAAGAGGGAGCTTGACTCACTTCAATCGAAAGCCATTTCTCTGATTCAGCTACTATCTAGTGAGAGCGGTGTTCTGGTAGAAAAGTTTGGCGTAACGGGCTCCATACTGATAGACATTCACAACCCCTCCTTCTCGGACATAGACTTAACAGTCTATGGCAAAGAAAATGCATTAAATGTGAAGGAAGCCCTTTTAAACTTAAGAGGGAGAGCTGTCACCCCGTTCATGGGTGACGCGGCCGAGGAGTGGATCCGTAAAAAGGAAGGTGTCTTCCAGCTTTCAAGAAGGCAAGCCCAAGAGATACTGAAGCGAAAGTGGAACATAGGCTTCTATGATGGTACAAGGTTCTCCATTCACCCAGTAAAGGACGACGCGGAAATAAAAGAGGTCTACGGGGAAAGAGTTTACAGAAGTCTCGGGTTCTGCACGATCAAGGCGACCGTGGCGTCTTGCAGTGATGCACTTTTTTTGCCTTGCCGCTACGAGGTAGAAGATGTTGTTTTCCTAGAGGGAAAACCCATTGAAGGAGTCAGAGAGGTCGTCTCCTATGAGGGTCTTTTCTGCGACATATTGGAAGAAGGGGAAAAGATAACGGTGCATGGCAAGCTGGAGAGGGTTGAAGGGAAGGGGGGAGACCATTACCGCGTGTTGGTCGGATCCCAAGAGGCTAAGGCAAAGGACTTCATACACACCTTATGAGTGATGTTTCGTAGCGCTCAGCAACCTTTCCCCCTCTTTAACAAAGGCTTTCCAAGATGCTTGAGCATCTTCCAAGTTGCTTGAAGATGAAAGCTCCGAAAGTAGCTTTAAAAATGCGCCTATTAGGGGGTGCTTTACAAGGTGGAGCTCCTCGGACGTAACGTTAACATAGCTCACTATTGCCGACTCAACTTTGGTGGGCTTACTCGTTATGTCTTTTAGAGTGACTCCCTCTCCATCTAGCTTAACGTACACTATGTCGTTTGCAACCTCTTTTTCGCCATCATGCTCTTTAACCTTAACATTAAACTCGCACAAAGTTCAGCCACCTCTATGCTACTACACGCTCAGGGAATGTTAAAAAGCTTTTTAACTCTAAAATTTAAAGTTGTAATCGTCACTTCCTCAGCCAGAGAGTGGGGAGCTCATTGTCCGGCAGAGGATATCAACCGTGCACCTTCCACCCTAAGTATGTAGCGGTCGGGCGCTGCGTTAAGTGTAAGCGTCTTTTCTGCAAAGTGTGCCTTGAAAAGGCTAAGGATCTCGCCGGGGAAGTATGCATTGAGTGCTTTACACACGAGGATTTGGTTAAGCGGGGTAACGTGAGGCGCATGTTACCTCTCTACATGGCGGGTTTTGTCGCGAGCATTGCAATAGTAATGAATGGGCTTCAAAGCCAGTACCCGCCGATTCTTCAGATGCTGCTGATGCCCAGCTTCTCCTCCATTATCTTCTGGCAGTGGTACGTTGAGGGGAGAACTCCTATCGAGATGGTTTACTTTGCCTTCGCGGCAATGGGCGGCTTCGCCGCGTTTACCATCATAGAGCTCAGGAATGCCCGTAAAACTAGAAGGAACCTTTTGAAACACGGTTTCTGCCCGAATTGCGGAAAAGTGCTGTTCGGAAACACAACCTGCCCAAACTGCGGAAAGGAGCTAACTGAAAATCCTCCAGACTATCCGGATATTGAGTGGCTGAGAAATTACCTGAAAATGGAGAAGCGGAAGGCTGTGAGTCCGGAGCTCCTTAGGGAGAGGGAGAAGCAGCTTAGGTCAAAGTACAGGAGGAGAAGGCCTAAGAAAAGTTAGCTCTTACTGGAGGATTGTGTCAGGGTTCATCAGCACTTCTGGAGGCGACCTGAAGAAGGCTAAGCTTGCTATTGCTCCTATAATGCCTCGCCTACCGGTGACCTCGTAAACGCTGACGCCAGTCCTCTTAGCGGCATCCTCCGCCTCCTTCACGGTGACCTCCATTCTTCTAACCATATTGGCGAAGACTTTCAGCTCTCTGGGGATGGTTAACCCTTTCAGAACAGCTATCGCCGTGTTATCCGAATATGTTTCCTTCTCCACTATGCTTATTGCTCTGCCGATCAATGAGCTCACTCTGTCCGGGGGCACAGCGACCTCTATAAAGCTTGCAGCATTCCCCGCAGTCTTATACTTCACGTTAGGGTTCAAGAGGACAACCTTATGGCTTATTCCTTCAGCAAGTCCCTCAAGCCTCTTCAGCAGAGATAGCGCCAGCGCCCATGTAGCTCCGGATCCGGCGTTATCTGTGTCGTCTATCCCTATTGTTAGGTGCTCAAGGCAGTCCGTGGCAATAATCCCCCTAACGTATCCCTCCCCCGGCTCCACCTTCAATTCCCTGACTCCCTGAGCGAACATTATGGTCTCCGTCAGTGCGTGAGCCGGTCCTCCGACTGCCCTAATGGTTTGGAGCACCTTTCCACCTGACACCACAACTTTCTCCACAGCCATAGACGCTCCCGGGGCAACCTCTCTCTGCTCTCCCAGAACCGCGAGCTCCCTCAGGAAGGTGCCCTCGTGCCTCGACTCCAGTATGGCGCCGCCAGCCTTGGAGTGCTTGAAGGCGCAGAAGATGACCGCGCCCTCACTACTACACTCGTGGTATATCTCGGCGAGACCACTATCGAGGTCTACGCTGGTAAATATGCGTTTACATGCTTGATATGGGAACGCCTTCTTCTCCATGTAAATGTATCTTGCTGGTTTACGCCCAACAGCCTCCTCTATGACCGAGACCAATCCTTCGTCCACGAGGCGCCGCACCCAGTCCTGGATGGTGCTCCTGGGAAGTCCGGTCTTCTCGACTATGTCCTGTATTGTGAAACTGCCTTTCCTTAAGGTTAAGTTCCTAACCAGTCTCAGGCAGAGTGCTCTTTTCCTGAGAACCTTTGACAATTCTTCACTCACCGCTCCAAGTCTGCTCTGACGAGGGAGAGAACCTTATCCCAGTTTATCTTTCTCTCTCTTCTGCACCTAGCGCTTAAAGGACATGAAGGGCACACTGTGAAAAAGAGATTTGGGTCATTCTTCTTTCTAAGCATGCAAATGTATCCCTCTTTGACGAGCTGGCTAAGCCTAGTCTTGAGCGCGTCGGCACTCCATTTAACGTGAAACGCTATCTCGTCATGCGTCTGCGGCTTCTTAATTATGTACAGGTACTCAAGAAGTATGGCGTTCTCATCGCCATATTCTTTTTTAAGCACATCGAAAACAGTATAGAACTTCTCCTCCGACGGGGCCGCCTTCTCAACCTCAGCTGTCCCCTCCACTGTTTGAGCGAGGATAGATTGGAGTTGAGCTGACACGCTACTCACGCGGCCCAGAACCTCTCTCAGTAACTTCATCTCCTCAGCCACTTTCTCTTTCTCTTTCATGATCTCCTCCAATCTCTTCTCGCTTTCTTTCTCGTCCTTGAAGAGTTGCTCTAGGATGTCTAGGGCTTTCTCCTCATCCCTTACTTTCTCAGCCACCTTGACTTCCTCGTCGTACCTCGCCTCGAGTAACATCATAGTTTTTTTCCGCTGGTCACCTATTATGGCTAGTTTCTCCTCCAAGCTCGTGATGCGCTTTTTAAGTTCGTTGGACATCTTCTCCAGCATATTGTTGTAACACCGCACTAGAAGAGCGCGCGCCCCCTCCTTATGCTCCTGTAGCATAGTGGTAGCCTCATCGACAACTAGGTCTCTGAAGATGTTCTCTTCGATTTCGTTCTCTAGTATAACGCCGAGGAGGAGTACGTTCTCGCCCTTACCGACAGCCCCAAAAAGAACACGTTCTCCTTTAATGTCGACGACCTCGACTCTCCCTATCCTGAAATTATAACTGGAAAAGAAAGATATGATGTCCTCCTCTAGGAGCTTGGAGTCGTGGAGAAGAGCCCCCTCCAGCGAAGACGCCGCAGCTGAGTGCCTCGTCAGAAACACACCCAATGGCATAGTACCAATCCTTCACACGCTAATTAGAAAAATTGTAGATGCATGCGGAAAAAGTTTTCCCGGTAACCTTCTCCGACAGCTGTCAGTAACGCACCCCCTCCAATAAGCACACAAATATTGAGGCCGCGGTTAGGTCTGCGGTTGCGCCCGGGTTAAGCCGCCCCCCAGCACCATGTAATTCCTCATCCAGAATCCAGCAGAGTCTCCTCCCCTCAGGGGTGGCGGCTCCTCCTGCGTCAAGCGCCTCTCTTGCCCTCAAACTTACATAGTGTGCCGCCTTAGCTCCTGCTTTCCTGGTTATTAGGGTGTCTGGCTTTTCGGAGAGAATTCTCAGGAAGGTGTTCACCGTCGCAACGTTCACGTCCCCCTCCTTGTCAAGGTACATTTTGAAGCTCGGGTATCCCAGTCTGAATATCGTCTCCATCCCATTAATCCACTCCGCGCTAATAGCATCCCACTCCGCGCTGATGGCGAACACCTCTTTTAGGGAGACCCCCTCTGAAATGATCTTCTCCTTAAACGCGGGGTCGTTAACGTCAAGCCTCTCCACCTTGCCCAGCCCGCCTGGTTTCACCAAGCGTATTGCCTCGTAAACCAGTACAGCGTCCTCTGTCGTGGTCCCGTCAACCACCTTTAGAACCTTCTTCTTAAGAAGCGCCGCTGGCACCTCACCGAAGGAGGCGAAGCACATTCCTGCAGCCGCGGAGAGAGGGGCAAGAAGGAGTATCTCTCCAAGATTAGTATTCCCTCCCCTATGCTACCTAGAAGCAGCATTAACTGCTTCAAAAACAAAGTAACCTAACTTTATCTCTTCCACGCTTATCTCTCCAACTTCTGCTTTTCTCCCCCTCTCGGCGAGCCTTCCCATGGACGGGCCTGCAGCCACGGCGCTCGCTAAAAAATGCTCGAATCTTGTGTCGTTCGCGTCACGTGCACGGTGCACGTTT
>JAHAWR010000009.1 GCA_018383835.1 Candidatus Jordarchaeia archaeon
TGATGCAGGCTCCAATGAACCCGTGAGGAGCTTTAAGGCTCATGAACCCCAAGGACCAAGTATGGATCAATACCTATCCATACTTAGTCTGGAACCCTCAAAGATCTTTGGGGGCACTGGTTTTGGAAAAGTATATCTTAAAGGTTCCTGTTTATCGTTTAAATGTTAAGCCAGTTTGGGAGGCTTATGAATATGTTAAGCCGGGAGGAGATTTACCGCTTTCTGATTGATGTCGTCGGAGAGGATGACGTGAGTATTGATGTCGCCGACCTCTTCGCCTACAGCATGGATGCTTCGATGCGGATTAGCATGCCAGCCGCTGTCGCGAGGCCGGAGAGCAGGGAGGAGGTTGCAGAAATACTCAAGTGGGCTGACGAGAAGAGGGTTCCGATAGTTCCCCGGGGAGCTGGGACAAGCCTAAGCGGGCAGGCGGTGCCTGTGAAGGGAGGAGTGGTCTTAGACATGTGTAAGATGGACAGGATAAAGGAAATAGACCTCGAAGATAGAGTTGCGGTGGTTGAGCCCGGCGTAATCTATGATGAGCTTAATAGGGAGTTGGGGAAGCTCGGGTACGTCTTCCCGCCGGATCCAGGCTCAGCTATAGCCTGCACAGTTGGAGGAATGATTGCTAACAACGCTAGTGGTATTAGGGCGCTAAAGTATGGGGCGACCGTTGACCATGTGCTCGGGCTAGAAGTAGTCCTGCCGGGGGGGAAAATTATCAGAACCGGAGGGAGAGTTTGGAAGTCGTCTTCGGGGTTAAACTTAACGAAACTGTTTGTTGGTTCTGAGGGGGCGCTGGGCGTCTTCACCGAGATAATATTGAAGATCACGCCTAAGCCCCGCTACTGTGGGTTAACCATTCCGGTCTTCCAAAAGTTGGAGCAGGCGCTGGAGGCGACCGTCGAGATCATGAGACGAGGAATTCTTCCTTCAGCGATGGAACTTATCGACGATATATGCATAATGATCATAAACAGCGTGCTTGAGGAGAAGCTTCCGATAGGCGAGGCACTGCTTTTCATTGAAAACGACGGTTATAGCGAGAGAACGGTGAAGGAAGAGAGCAGAATGGTTAAGGAAATATGCGAGGAGAAAGGTGCCCGGAAGATCATATACACGACTGATACTGATAGGATCGAGGAGCTTATGAGGCTACGTCACACGCTCGCCAACATGCTATCCAAGCTTAGGGGGGAGAACATACCCCTCAATAACATACAGGACTTCGCAGTCCCCATAGGAAGTATACCTGAGGCTGTCCGAGAGCTGAAGGCTATGGCGCAGAGCCATGGCCGGCTTATGGCGATATTCGGGCACATAGGTGACGGAAACATACACCTTGGAACAGCAATCAACCCTTGGAAGGAAGAAGATAGGAAAGCTGGAGCAGAATTCGCCAGAAGACTCGCAGAAATAGTGGT
The DNA here is from genome assembly GCA_018383835.1 of Candidatus Jordarchaeia archaeon. Classification (GTDB taxonomy): domain Archaea; phylum Asgardarchaeota; class Jordiarchaeia; order Jordiarchaeales; family Freyrarchaeaceae; genus DTBI01. The sequence continues at coordinate 1,425 of JAHAWR010000009.1, forward strand.
CAAAAAGTACGGTGGAACTTTGTCAGCCGAGCATGGACTAGGCGTTACCAAGGCGAGCCTAGTGGAGCTGGAGCACGGCGACACCATAGAGTACATGAGAGCGATAAAGAAGGTTTTTGACCCGCATGGCATAATGAACCCTGGAGTCATGGGGCTCCTCGAAGTTCCCAGGGATGAGTTCGTCTACATGCCGACAAGGGTGGCGGTCTAGATGGAGGAGCTGGAAAAGTTCAAGACGCAGATAGCGATGTGCAACATCTGCGCTTGGTGCAGGGCAAAGTGTCCGGTCTACAGTACCACCAAGTGGGAGTCTGAGGGGCCAAGAGGAAGGATGGTTCTCCTCAGGGGAGTTGTTTATGGCTTGCTCGAGCCGACATCCAAGGTCGTCGAGAAGATTTACGAGTGCACCTCGTGTGCCATGTGTAACATTAACTGTGACGCCGGAATTTCTCCTCTAGACGTGATGTTTGGTGCTAGGAGAGCCTTCTCGAAGTTAGGTGTCGCACCACCCTCACCGAACAAAAAGATGGATGCGCGCATTCTGAGGGACAAAAACCCGTATGCAGCCCCCCAAGAGGAAAGGTTCCAGTGGCTGAACAAGCATTTGCCTGAAAAAAGCGACAACGTACTGTTCATCGGATGCGTCAACGCTTTCAGATACCCTGAAACAATGAAGAAGGCGGTCTCGATTCTTAAGACTGCCGGCTACGAGTTCACTGTGCTAAAGGATGAGGTGTGTTGTGGAATGCACCCGTACTGGGATGGCCAAACTGAGCTGGCGAAGCAACTGGCAGAACAGAACGTGGCGCTCCTTAACAAAGCTGGCGCCTCAACGATAGTCACCCCATGCGCAGGCTGCTACTCGACGTTCCTGAAAGCCTACCCGGAGCTTGTAGAAAACTTCGGCTTCAAAGTTAGGCACATCTCAGAGGTCGTCAGGGACATAGTTAAGGAGGGAAAGCTTGAACTGGAAAGAGAAGGAACAGTTAAGGTGACATATCACGACCCATGCCACCTTGGAAGGCACTGCAACTTTTATGATCCACCCAGAGAGCTAATCAAGTTTGTTCCTGGTGTAGAGCTGGTGGAGATGGAGAAGAGCAGGGCTGAGGCTAACTGTTGCGGTGGAGGAGGAGGCCTCTTCACATTGAAGCCGGAGCTCTCGGTACGAATAGCCGAGAGGAGGGTGAAGGAAGCTGAAGCCACAGGAGCAAAATATCTGGTTACGGTGTGCCCGCTGTGCAAAACAAACCTCGACTTAGCCTCCAAAAGGCTCGAATCACCACTTAAAGTCTGCGACGCAATTGACCTAGTTGCCAGCCGCCTCAGGACGGTTGGAGGAGTGTAAACTTCATGAAGCCGGTCAAAGCGGTAATTTTCGACTTGGACGGAACCCTTGTAAGGGTTCCCTCAACAAATTTTTTCGACGACCTCTTAGTTAGAGCGCTGAACAGGGTGGGGGTTTCAACCCCTCCAGCCCGTGAGCGCACAAAACTATGGGTCAGCGGCCAGAGACACGAGGAGCTTTTGAGAAGCTGGGGAGTAGGAGACGCCCACGTCTTCTGGAAGGTTTTCGACGAACTGGACTACGAAACTAGGAAGGGCATGATAGAGCGCGGCGTCATACACCCCTACGAGGATGTCTCGTACCTCGAAGAGCTTAGCCTCAATGTTCCTCTAGGCATAGTCACCAACACTTCTCCCAGAGTCACCTTTCTCGAGGTAAAATCCTTTAACCTTCAAAGGTTCTTCAGTGTCGTAGTGGCGCTCGGAACAGAAAGGCAGAGCGAGGCGAAGCCCGAAACGACGGGCGTGCTTGAAGCCTTCGAAGCACTCGGATGCTACCCCTCGGAGGGAGTCATGGTGGGAGACAGCGACGCGGACGTCATAGCTGGAAAAAAAGCTGGGTCAAAAGTCATCGTGGTTGTATGCCCGCACGTAAGGCTGAAAACCAAACCAGACATCTACGTTGAAAACCTCTATGAACTTAAACGACTAGTCTACCCAACAAGTGGGTTCCAGACTAAGTATGGATAGGTATTGATCCATACTTGGTCCTTGGGGTTCATGAGCCTTAAAGCTCCTCACGGGTTCATTGGAGCCTGCATCAGCCTCACCCCCCGTCAGGGTGAACCCACCCCACCCCCTCACAAGCCCAACGAAGAGCTTCGGAGACGGGGAAAGACCCTCCACCTGAAGATATAAGTTTAAGCATGCATTTAGCTGCCTATCAATCTTTAACCCGCAACTCTTGCACTCGTAGAGTGCTCCTTTCGGGGCATTAACCATCCCACACCTGGAGCACCTCCTAGTAGAGTTGTGAGGGTTTAGAAGCTGGACTCTAGACTTGTAGCTCATTAAACCAATTATAGTTTTCCAATTGCTTTTTGCGATGTTTCTGTTGTGGGTTCTTGAGTTGTTGAGCATTTTTTCCTTGTTGAGGTCTTCGAAGCCGTGAACGTAACCTTTGAACGCCTCAGCGATCATTGTTGTAGTCTTGTGAATGAAGTCCCTTACCCTGTTCTTCTCCCTCCTCGAGTATTTCTCCAGAACTCTTCTCAAGGACGGCTTCCTCGAAGCCTTACTCTGCAGTCTCCGCCTCTTCAACTCATAAACTCTGTGTAGGTGGAAGAGCTTTCTGAGATCTACTCTTATCCATCCTATTTCTGGGTTGAAGCCGTCGAGGCTCCTCTCATTGCAGTCCCATACAACCACTCCTTTTGAGTTCTGAGTTTTTTGCTTGAACCTAAAAGTAATGATCAGAAACTTCTCGTTAAGAATTAGCTCTCCCATCTCTCCTTTAGTTCTACCCCAGAACCAAGCCTTTGAAATATCAAAAACCAAGTGCTCTTCGTATGGTCTAATGCTTATCTTGATCTTACCGTTCTTGTAGGAATACAACGTCCCCTTCACTCTAACAAACTTCTTCTTAACGACAGGCTTCGCTCTAGTTCTTCTCCCCTTCAAATAATTTCTTCTCCAAGACTTTAGTTGAATATGCTTGCTTGATTGCGGAGTCAGCGTAGTGAGCGCAGAAAACCCAATTTCTAAGCAAAGAGTCCCTTAGATTACGCTTGAATTCGCTGCTCTTCGGAATTATCGGAATCAACCTTCTCCTCTTGACGATCTTCTCCTTCCAAGCTATGTTTTTCCAGGTCTCATCGATTGCTCTCTGTAATAGCCACCTGTAAGCCTCTAAGAACCATTTAACGTCGTAGTTGTGCTTTACTTTGTAGGATCTAACTTGATACGAGCACTCTGACACCGCTAACAACCTCTTTATATCTATGGCTCCTCATTCCGTAGAGCTTCAGCAAAGGAGAATAGTTATCAGATCGTCGGCAAGCTCCTCTCGCGGCTTCGTGGTTTACCACTTCTATCTCGGTTCCGAAGGTTGAGAATAGCTTTCTCAGAGTTTTAAATCCAAACCTTGTCAGCCTGTCTTCGTAGGCGATTACCACTTTGGAAACTTTTCTTTCTGAAACCATGTCTAGGAGCTTCAGGAAGTTCTTTCTCATCTCGCTAAGCCCGGAGCCAATATCTGTGAGTATTTGGACCTCTCCATAACCTTTCTCCTTCGCATAGGTTAAGATCAGCTGTTTTTGTCTCTCTAAGTCGTCTTTCTGTGTTGAAGATGAAACCCTTGCATATCCAACGATCATCCTCTCCTCTTTCAATCCCAGAGTGCGTTTTATCTCGCTTTCAGGAATCCTCCTTCTCCCCCAATAGTTCTGACGCATCTGATCTTCCCTTGTCTGTTTCATTGTTGGATTGTCTATGTGGTGGCTTCGAGGAGCTTCTTGGCTTCTTTAAGCGTGTAGAGTCTTTCACTCATCAGTAACTTATCTATACTTACAACTATTTAAACATTTCTACTTAGAAACTGCTGGCTACGGCGTTGGTCGGGCTTAGCGAAAACAGAAAAACTCCTAAAGCCCCTCACAGTTTCCATATTGCTTACGAGCTGCTTTGAAACGCTGAAAAAGCGTTCTTGTCTTTGAAACTGTAGAAGCGGTAAACTAGGAGAAGACACTATACGAGGGCTCCGAGGACTTGACGCGGCCACCTCACACCCCCGGAAAACTCACATAGGTGTAAGGAGCTCGTTAAAGTTGCCAGAAAAACTCATACCAAGTCAGAACATACAACATTAAGCACGATTACGACGTTAAGGATTTCCTGGAAGCATATAGCCAGCTATTGCAGAGAGCGATCAACGAACTTGGAAAACATGACATGGAAAGAGAAGTGGATCAAGGGAAGAAAAAGGCTTGTGCCAGTCATCCCCAAAGAGAAAAGATTCAAACAACACCGAGACGGTCTTTGATGGGTGGATGGGTGTTATTGCAGGAACTACGTGGACTCCGCAATAAAACAAGCATACTTAATCCTGAAATCCTGGAGGAGAGACTAGTATTGTTTCTTGTTTTTGGGTCGAAAAGTTTAACTTTGGTGATTTTTACATGTTTTCATGTAGTTTTAGGATTCTTTTTCTTTCTTGGAGGGCGAGAGTTGATTGAGAAGAAGGTCGAGTATAAGCCTCTTAGTGTGAAGAGCCTTCTAACTTCAATTAAGAACATTTCCGAGCTGACCGTCGACTTAGCTTACTCGGCTGTCCTCTTTAACGACGCCGAACTCAGGGAGGAAGTACTTGAGCTTGAAGAGTACGTAGACTACATGACCTATCTCCTCTTCATGAGCGCGTCGTTTGCCGTAAGAGACAAGGAGGACGCTGAAAGAATGGCAGGCATAATGAAGCTTGCAATGGCGGCAAACAGGATCTCTGATGCCGCAGGGGATATAGCGTCGACGATAGTTAGAGGGGAGGGGCTTAAAATACTGGCACAAGCATTCAGCAAAACCGAGGAAAGAATAATGCGCGTCACAGTAAGCAAAAACTCGTCCCTCACTAACAAAAGGATAGACAGCCTAAGGGGGCAGCTTGGAATAGATGTGATAGCCGTTAGGAGGAGGGGTAAACTTCTTATTAACCCTAAGGAAAGCACTAAGCTGGTGGCAGGCGACGTGGTGGTAGTCCGGGGCACCGACAAAAGCCTCCAAGAATTTAAAAGAATAGCGGAGGAAAACATTGACGAGAAATGAAGAAGTGGCAGAAATAGAGAAAATGCTTGTTGAAATGAAGAACACGTCGGAGCTCATGCTCGACCTCGCGTACTCAGCCTTCCTATTCAACAACAAAGAAATAGCTGAAGAAGTCATGGAGCTGGAGGAGCTCTTCGACAAGTTTCACGTAAACTTTGAACTCAAAGTCCTAGACGCGGACGATGAAGCCATAAACCCTGAAGCAAAACTCGCACTTATACGAATAGGGCTCGCAGCAGAAAACATTGCTGACGCTGCAGCTGAAATAGCGGACGCCGTGTTGAGGGGGGTTGAGCCTCACCCGATTCTAAAAATGGTTATGGAGGAGGCGGACGAGACCATAGTGAGGGTGTGCATCGGGGCTGGCTCGGAGCTTGAGGGGAAGACCATAGGGGAGATAGCTATAGACGACAGGCTGGGGATGAGGATAATAGCTGTCAGGAAGAAAGGCAAGTGGGTCTACTCTCCGTCGGATTCCTACATGCTCGAGAAGGGGGACGTGATAATAGCTAAGGGGTACACTCAAGGAAGGGACTTCTTGCTGGAGATGGCAAGGGGTAAGAGGTGCGAGGTCGCCTAGCTGAACCATGTAGTCTTTCTTAGAGTAGAAACGTGCTGGTGCTACTGCAACGGTTGGAAGCTAGGGTTTTGGGGATGCCTCATCATCACCATGGGGTTTTCGCATATCACCTCAAAATTGAACCGCCTATACCAGTTGACTAGGTGCTTGAAGGTTTCAACGACTATTGTGAAGCCAGAGTGGTCGTCGACTATTCTGGCTAGTAGAAGGCTTCCGATGCCCCTTCCCCTGTAGTCTCTGTTCACGTTTATGACCTTGATCTCTGCCCAGCCTTCACCACGCAGGACGCGGGCGTAGGCCACAACGCCGACCCCGTAGTCGTCATAAATCCTGTACTCGAAAACAGGTTCCTCAACGCTGCACTCAACGTTGCACAATGAAAACATCTCCCATAACCAGATGGGCTAACGAGCTACGATGGGAATATAACGTTTACGGTTAAAAGTGTGTCTTTCAAACCGAAAATTTAGACAGGAAAATGTAAAAACATGGGTGGCTAATGCCGGACACCACAAGTTTTAATAACAGCACGTTTCTCCTTAAATCATGGTGCGGGGGTAACCAAGCCCGGTTATGTCAAGCGGGATGCCGAGAGGTGCTGGCCTGCTAAGGGTTGAGCGAGGGTTCACCCACCGAGAGCCAGTTCCCCGTTGGGGAGCGCGGGTTCAAAGCCGAGGAGGCAGTCCGAGGTGATAATCCCGCCCCCCGCGCCACACCTTCTCCGTAATGTAGTCTCCAAACGCGCTCAGAACCGGTTTTGGAGCTGCACTTTCAAGCGTGCGAAAAGATTTTATTGTCCTCTCGAGCCTTTGGGTTTTTGTCCCCCATTTACTGCCCTTTATTGGAGGTGGTGAGTTGTCAACTAGCATAATAGAGGGAATTCATCCTACACGAATGGAGCTCCTAGCGCTAAAGAGAAGGATAATCCTAGCCGAGAAAGGACACGACTTGCTCAAGGAAAAACGAGATGCGCTCGTAATGCATTTCTTCGATATCTTGGAGGATGTGGGGCGGCTTAGGAAGGAGATGAATAACGCTCTCAGGGAAGCTTTCGAGGCGCTCATAGTGGCGAAGATGGTTATGGGGCCCCTTAGGGTTGAGGAGGCGGCTATGGGGGTTGAGCCGCTCTACGAAGTTGAAACGTCCATTCAGAACATAATGGGGGTCAAGGTTCCTCTGTTGAACATCAAGGAGAGGAAAGTGAGCATGCCGCCTTACGGTTTAACGGATACTTCTGTCGTGCTCGACGAGGCTGCTAGGAAGTTTAGGGAAGCTTTGAGGCTCGCGATCCAGTTGGCAGAAGTTGAGACGGCTGTGAGAAGACTTGCTGAGGAAATTGATAAGACAAAGCGGAGAGTTAACGCGTTAAAGTATATTATCATTCCAAAGCTGGAGAACACTATCAGGTATATATCGCTCCACTTGGAGGAGCGGGAGCGGGAAGATCTTTTCAGGTTAAAGCGTGTGAAGGCAATACTTGAGAGGAAAGAAACAGCGGTTGTTGAAGAGACGGCAGCCTAAACTTTACTTGGGCTGGCTCTATTTTTTGAGTAGGAGTATTGCCTTCGCTAGGTCTCCCTCCGTCTCTATTAGAGCTTTCCTCGCTTCCTCCAGTGTGACGCTTGCCTGTTGGGCTACGAGCATTACGTCTGCTTCGGGAATTTCGAGCTGCCTCTTTTCCACCTCTGCGGCTTTTTCTTCTATAGCTCCTGAGACTTGGTACACACGTTGCCCCGCCACCTTCATTTCGACCACTTGCGGGTTAGTTATGATTATTTCTTTGTCTGCACATTTTATCGTGACCTGTATAGCGGGAACTTCCTTAACCCCCATCTGCTTCATCATTTTCTTTAGTTGTTTGGAGCTGACTTTCCTCAAGAGCAAACCTCCCAGAATTTTACTTGCCTTTGAGGGCGAGATTTCCCACCCGGGTTTTCACGGCGACCCCCCTTGAGAAGGCCACCATTTCTTCTCCGTTAAGAAGCGCCCTTCCGACTGCTGTCAACCTGTCTTTCTCATCTACTACTATGACTTCGTCTCCTGGCCTTATTCCTGGGTCGGCCTCCAACACATGCCTAGCGAAGACGTTTCGCCCTTCGGCCACGACTCCGGTAACGCTTTCCTCGATTACGGCTCTTAAGCGTGGCTTCTGGAAGCACTTTAAAAGAAGCTCAGCCCCCTTTATGGCAAGAGCAAATGTCCCCTCGTCGGGCCTGAAGCTTGCGACGAGCTCTCCTCCCAGCCGAACCTCTCTTACTCTGCCGGTCTTGGAGGAGAAAGTAACCTCGACGCCCTCAGGAAAAAGGGCTTTTCCGGCTCCAGGCAGGAACTGGTAGTCGGCTATAAGCCTCAGCTTGCGTAGAACCCAGTAGTCGGCTTTCTTCAATAAGCTGCCTCCTGGGTTCGGATTAACTGTATATTCTTGGTGGGCTTTCGCCCTTGGATCTCTTCAGCACTTTTTCTATGGCTTTCTCGAAGTCGCTGAATGTAACTCTCGTCCTGAAGTCCCTAATTGCGAACATTCCTGCTTCAGTGCATATCGCCTTTATGTCTGCTCCCGTGGAGTTCTCAGTCATTTCGGCAAGCGTGCGGAGGTTAATGCTGGGGTCGAGCTTCATGCGCCGTGTATGTATCCTGAAGATTTCTTCCCTCGCGTCGAGGTCTGGAAGCGGGAAATAGATTATTCTGTCGAAGCGGCCGGGCCTGAGAAGGGCTGGGTCAAGTATGTCGGGCCTATTTGTTGCACCTATTATTTTTACATCCCCCCTCGAGTCGAATCCGTCCATTATGGAGAGGAGCTGCATTAGGGTACGCTGAACCTCTCTGTCGCCGCTTGTTCCGACGTCTATCCTCCTGCTGCCTATAGCGTCTATTTCATCACAGAAAACTATGCTTGGCGCCTTTTTCCTAGCCAGCTGGAAAACTTCTCTAACTATCCGTGCGCCTTCCCCTATGAATTTCTGGACGAGCTCCGACCCCACGATCCTTATGAAGGTGGCCTTAGTCTCGTGCGCCACTGCCCTAGCCAGTAGAGTCTTGCCCGTTCCTGGGGGGCCGCAGAGGAGCACGCCCTTTGGGGGATCGATTCCGACCTCCTCAAACAGGTGAGGGTGCGTGAGGGGCAACTCGACAGTTTCTCTAACTTCCATTATTTGCTCCTTTAGCCCCCCTATGTCGGCGTAGGTTACAGGGGGAATCTCTTCCACCTCCATGCCCTTCACGAAAGGGTCTTCGGGCATGGGTAAAACCTCGACTATGGCGAAGGTCTTCTGGCTTAGGGCGACGTGGGCTCCGGGAACAAGCCTCTCTCTTGGAACCTCGCTTGAGGCGTATACTACAAAGTTGGGACCCGTTGAACTTCTGACAATGACTCTGCCGTCCTCCAGCGTTTCAAGCACTGTGGCTGAAATGAGGGGGGGCTGCTTGAGTGCTTCCAACTCCCTCCTGAGCTGGATTACCTCCTGATAAAGCCTCATTCTTTCAGCGTCAAGCTTGTATAGCTTCTTTTCTATATCCCGCGCGTACGCCACTATGTCTTCGTACCTTTCCTCGTAGCTTCCTCCGTTCTCGGTGGAACCCGGCACACTACAACCTCCCCAAATAAAAAATGAGTGGGACATGGTAATTATACTTTCCGTTTCAGGGAACGAAAGACGATTAACACTGAAACATCTACGAAGCAGCCTTATTAGCCTTACCTTTACCCCTCGGATCTTCCTTTCTGGAGCCCCTACTTGATTGCTGAGTGGAGGCGCCCAGGAACATCTTGTAAGAGGAAGTTTAATATTTCTTTTTCGGGTTTTTCTTGTTGGGGATGTCCTTGAGCTGTGAGGTTTGCGGCCGCAGGATGCGCGGCTCGCCTGTAAGTGTGATTATTGAAGGGGCGATAATGAACGTTTGCGAGGAGTGTGCCAGATTCGGGGCGACCCCATCCACATGGTCACGTTCCCCTAGAAAACCGCTTCAGAGAATACCTCAGAGGGAGGAAGCTGCGAATCCTCGGGGGAGAGTTACCGCTCCTGTCCGAGTTGAGGGGGAGGAGGAGCTGGTTGAGGGGTATGGTAGCTTAATCAGGGAGGCTAGGGAGAAGATGGGGCTCTCGCAAGAGGAGCTTGCAAAGCTCGTTAAGGAGAAGGTCTCTGTTATAAAGAGGGTGGAGGCTGGGAGAATGGAGCCTCCAAGACAACTAGCTAGTAAGCTTGAAAAGGTGCTGAAGATTAAGCTTTACGGTTCAGAGGCGGCGGCTGGCTTTTCGACTACTACTAAAAGGAAGAGTCTCACATTGGGGGACGTGGTTCGGCTGAAGGATTGAAGATCCCAAAGATCCCAAGTTAGGTGGCTGGAGCCACCAAGCCTTTCCAGCTGTTTGGGGGATGTATGGTTTGGCTAATCCTAGAGTAGTTGTTCTGAGGTTGGGTCACAGGCCGGTGAGAGATGAGCGCGTCTCAACACACCTAGCCCTTGTGGCCCGGGCATTTGGAGCCTCAGAGATAATTTTTCCAGAACAGGAGGACGTGAATGTTCGGCGGAAGGTTGAAGACGTAGTTGAAAGGTTCGGCGGAAGCTTTAAGGTTAGCTTCGAGAGGAGCTGGCACAACATAATCAGGGAGTGGACTGCCAGGGGGGGAGTGGTGGTGCACCTCACAATGTACGGTGTCCCGCTCCCAGAGGTTATAGACGAGATCAGGTCAATAAACAGGGATATCATGGTGGTTGTAGGGGGTGCTAAGGTTCCACGCGAAGTCTACTCCATGGCAACCTACAACGTTTCAGTTACTAACCAGCCTCACTCGGAGATAGCGGCTTTAGCTGTTTTTCTGGATCACTACTTTGATGGGAAAGAGTTTTACTTGGAATTTGAGGGAGCAAAACTCAGAGTTATCCCATCCCCCTCAGGTAAAAATGTAGTTTCAATCGGAAAGCAGAGCATCTTAACCGCCGAGAGCGGCGAAAATATACAATGAATAATTGAAGAAAAAGAAGGTAGGGTAAGCACAAGCCTCCAGCTCGTAAACCCGAGTGGAAGGCCAGAACAGGAACTCAAGGCACAAGATTTTTCAAAGAAGCCGCCGACAAGATGGAGGTGATTTAGTGTGACTGTAAAGGTACTATTCCCCGGCGATATTAGGGGGAGGACAATAAGTCTCTTACTTTTTTGGGTATGAACGCTTTCATGGTGGCGTTTCTGAGGTATCCTCCTATTTCTGCTATTATGCCCGGCGCATCTGTCCCATATTTGCAGACGATGGCGTGTTCCATTAGCCCGAGACGCTCCAATGAGACAATGTCACCTAGGTGTCCCGACCGGACGACCGCGCGCCTAACCTGTTGGCGTGTTGTACCGCACACTACTACACGGTCAAGCCGGCTTTTAACCCACTCGCCCAGCCTCGTGAGTTCCCTCTCGCTTAACTCGGCTTCTATTTCGCCTGTTGTAGGGTCGACCTTCATGACCCTAACCTCCAATGGGAGGTTATCAATGAAGCAGAACACGTTAACAATGACTCTGAGGGAAATTTTACGCCCCCCAACAAGTTGCTCCCTCAGCTTGTAGAGGGGCACTAGGGCGTCCTTAGGTGCTGGATGCGTGACGCCCACATCAACGTAAAAACCATAACCGTAATTCAGCGGACTTACAACACGCCCCCTGTAGTTTCTCCCTTCCTCAAGCTCGTTTAAACTACGCGTGCACCCATACCTTTCAGCCAAGAAGTTCTTGGCGGCTTCCTCATCTTCTCCCTCAAGCACGACCACGAGCCTGCCTCTATCCCCCAAGGAGACTTCTTCCACTTTTACATTCAGCTCTGAGACGTCGTTTCTCAGGAGCATACGTGCAGCCCTAATCCCTTGAGCAGAGTCCATGCCATATATTCTTTCTAGGAGAGTTATTTTACATGTCATGGGTCAACAAGTTCCTCGATATCCTTTTGGAGCTTCTTGAGACGTTCAATAACCGGGCTTTCTTCTCCAAGCTCTCTCTTAAACATTTCCAAGACCTTTTCCATCGCAACGTGCTTTGCACCAAACGTGAGGTTGTCAGCATGAGCAACTATTTTTTCTTCAGGAGTTAAGGGTATGTAATCTTTTGGGGGTAGCCCGAGAGCTTCAGCCTCATTCTTCGGTATACCGGCTCCCACATGTCTTTCGACTATTAACGCCAGTTCTTCGGGTAATCCAAGGCTCCTAACTATCTCTGCCCCAACCACCCCGTGCTCCACACCATGGGTCTTCGAGCGCCCTATGTCATGAAGGAGACTTCCAGCCTCCACCAAGCGGATATCTACATTATTCCCTTTACTAGCTGCTTTCTTGGCAAGTTGGCGTGCGTAACGTGAAACCGCAACACAGTGCTTGATCACATTCTTCGGAGTTCCAGTTTCCACTAGGATCTTAAGACACTCTTTTCTAGTGGGAATTCCTCGCAACGCTTTTCGAGCTCCTTAAGCTCCTCTCTGAGCTCTCGAAGCTTCTTCTCTAAAACTTTAACACTCTCGCTGTTGTCTTGGTACTTCAGTTCTTCTCCACAGTTCGGGCACTTGAACTCTGTTTCCATAGCCTCGTCAAACGTTAAGCGCTGGCAGTTATGGTTCCCGCAATGGAAAAGCATGTTTTCCTTCTCAAATTTGAGTCTTTCACTAAGTCTCAGGTAAACTTCTTGCTTCCTTCTGATGACTGCTTCTCTAACCTTGTCCGCTCTTATCTTCCAGTAGTATATGAACCAGCCCGTGTTTGTGTCTCTTGTGCGCCTGTAGGAGGCAAGTCTCTCCTCATATAGCCTATAGAGTACTTTCCTGACGGCGTTGAGCTGCATGTCGAGCTTGTTAGCGATCTCCTCATCCGTTATCTCCTTATCGCTGCTCAAAAGAATTTTAACAACTCTGTAAGCACTTTCTCCGCCTATCTCCTCAACGAGGACTTCGAGGAGTTCTTCGTCATATGCCCTTTGAGTTGCAAGCAAGCTGTCCACGCCTCCTTCGGCCACAAAGAATCCTCCCAAACTATATACATGATGTGTCTTATTAAAAAACTTTACTCATAAAATCGTTTTTATTTAAATTTAAGTAAAAATACTAACATCTGCCATTTTTTGATAGATGTCGGTATTTCGTTCCCCCGCTCCCCTTCCTAATCTAGGAGAGGGCATAAGATTATTAAGTTATCGTTTAATTAATAAACCTTGCGGAGTACTTTGAAGAGAACAGCCGTTCTCGCCGAGCGGTGAAAGCACCTAATAATGACGGTTGAGAGGGAGCGGCATTGCAGGAGAAGATTCTGGACAGCATCGACAGGAAGATAATCGCCATTCTGCGGGAGAATGGAAGGTCAAAGCTGGTTGACCTGAGTAAGGCGATAGGGTTTACCAGCATGGGTGTTAAAAAGAGGGTAGCCAAGATTATAGAGAAGAACATTGTTAATGTGACTGCGACGCTTAACAAGTCCGTTCTAAAGTTTCAGCTGGCGTTCATCAACGTTAGCATCAGTCCACAATTCTCTAAGGAGTTTGTCACCCGCTTCGAGGAGTGCCCCAAAGCCATTGCATTATTCGCACGGAAAAATGAAGTCTCAAAGATGTTCATGCTCGTCTTCGGAGAGACAAGGGGGGCACTCAGCGGGCTACTAGATGTTGCGAGGGCGCAGAATGGGGTCGTCAAAGCAGAGTTACAAGCTCTGGACGAAGTTTACTATATGCCATACCTTCCTATAAGAGTGGAGAAAATGCTTAGAGACGCGCCACCCTGCGGAGCGAGCTGTAACTTGTGCGCCTACTACCAGAAAAACGATTGCCCGGGATGCCCAGTGTCACCAGATTACCGAGGACCAATATAGGAAGCAGGCTTCCCCCACATTCACGCGCCCTCAAACTGTTTTGGTTTCCAAGCGTTTCCAGTTCTAAGAAGAGATTTAGCTTGTCAATATACTCCTGTTAAGGGTTCTGGGCTACGTGGTTTTTGGTAGGCTTACGTGGCTCTTGTGGCTCACCGGCCTGAGGCCCCTCACCGGCCCATCGTGAGGGCTTCTTTATTGTGTAGAATATCCCATTGATTTTGCTGCTTATGATTATTTAAGTCATTTTACCGCGAAACTGCTGATGACGGCTCAAATTTTGTTCGACTTGAGAAGGGATGGAGTTCTAACTTTGGCTTGGAACGAAAAATAATTTATTTGAATTATGTTGGTGTGTTGGTGATTGATGCTTCCGGATGGTGGAACGATGGAGATCTGCAGGAACATCCAGCTTATACCTGAACGGTTCTTTTCGTCGAATGTTTACGTGGTGGGGGAAAATGAGCTGACCCTCATCGATGCCGGAGGACCTAACGCCGCAAAGAAGTACATTTTCAGGGAGATGAAAAGTACTGGTATTGATCCTCGAAAGGTTGGAAAAATAATTATAACTCACGCCCACCCCGACCATGTGGGTGGAGTCCCAGAATTTCTTGAGGTGTCAGAGCCCGAGGTAATGATTCACGAGGCTGACACACGCCTCCTTAAGCTAGGGGGCATTAAGCCAGGAAGGATGCTTTCCGACGGGGACGTTGTTAGGGCTGAGGGATGTGAGCTGAGGGTTATACATACGCCCGGGCACTCGCCTGGGGGAATATGCCTTTACGACGCGGACCGCAAAATCCTCTTCTCAGGAGACACTGTCTTCGCCTATGGAATAGGGAGGTTCGACCTTCCCGGAGGAAGCTTAAGGGTACTTGTCTCCTCTCTCGCCCGCCTATTGGAACTGGATGTTGAAACCCTTCTCCCGGGGCATGGAGATGTCGTTCTCCGTGGCGCCGTTAAGAACATCGGAACCAACTATCGCTACGCTTTATCATTAATGGGCGAAAGCAATGTTAGGGGAATTCCTTGAAGGCGATTTTCTTTGACGGTGAAAGACTAAGCTACTTGGAGAATTACCCTTTAGGCGACGTTAAGCCCGGCTGGGCACTTGTAAGGGTTAAGCTAGCGGGCATATGTAGGACAGACATAGAGATAATACGTGGATACATGTCCTTTAGGGGAGTGCTAGGCCACGAGTTTGTCGGCGTTGTAGAGGAGGCAATAGATCCTAACCTTGTGGGCGAGCGAGTGGTGTCCGAGATTAATATTCCGTGTTGGGAGTGCAAGCTTTGCAGGCTGGGTTTGGGCGGCACTGCCTGAGCAGGAAGGTTCTCGGCATTACGGGGGCTGACGGATGCTTTGCGGAGTTCGTTTTAGCACCTGAGAGGAACCTCCATAAAGTCCCCAGCAACGTCGAAGACAAGGAAGCAGTTTTCACTGAGCCATTGGCAGCATGCCTCGAGATAACGTCACAGATTCACATTAAGCCGGAGTGGACGATCTATGTTTTAGGAGACGGAAAGCTTGTCCTCCTCGCCTCGCAAGTTATACGCCTCCACAACTGCGAAACAGTCCTCATAGGAAAGCACGCTGAGAAAATGCGAGTGGCTGAGAGCTTGAAAATCGAAACAGCCCACTACACTGACACGCCGTAGTTAGCAGTTTCCGAGTAGAAACTTTAAATAGTTGTAAGTATAGATAAGCTACTAATGAACGAAAGACTATACACGCTTAAAAAAGCTCCCTTGAAGCCACCACACAGACAATCCAACAATAAAATAACAAAAAATAAGATGTTAGAACTGGGGTTGCCGACGAACTGACAACCATTCTCCCTCGCTGGAAAACCCTCGAAATAAGGAGCCATAATAAGGAGGTTGTTAGCTGTGTCAGAAAGCTCATCAAGTTAGATCCTACAAAGTAAAGCATAATTGCGACGTTAAATGGTTCTTAGAGGCTTACAGGTGGCTATTACAGAGAGCGATCGACGAGATCTGGAAAAAACATAGCTTGGAAGGAGAAGATCGTCAAGAGGAGAAGGTTGATTCCGATAATTCCGAAGAGCAGCGAGTTCAAGCGTAATCTAAGGGACTCTTTGCTTAGAAATTGGGTTTTCTGCGCTCACTACGTTGACTCCGCAATCAAGCAAGCATATTCAATTCTGAAGTTGGAGGAGGAACTACTTGAAGGGAAGAAGAGCGAGAGCGAAGCCTGTCGTTAAGAAGAAGTTCGTCAGGGTGAAGGAAACACTGTACTCCTACAAAAACGGTAATCAAGATAAGCATTAAACCATACGGAGAGCACTTGGTTTTCGATGTCTCGAATGCTTGGTTTTGGAGTAGGGCTAAGGGGGGATGGGGGAGCTAATCCTCACCGAGAAGTTTCTGGTCATTACTTAGGTTTAAGCGGAGAGTTGATGAGTCAGGAGGAGTGATTGTGTGGGATTGTAATGAGAAGAGTTTAGATGGCTTCAACCCAGAAATAGGATGGGTAAGAGTTGATCTCAGAAAGCTCTTTCACATACATAGGGTTTGTGAGTTGAAGAGGCGGAGGCTGCAGAGTGAGGCTTCGAGGAAGCAATCTTTGAGGAGAGTTTTGGAGAAATACTCGAGGAGGGAGAGGAATAGGGCAAGGGACTTCATTCACAAGACTACGACAGTGATTGCTGAGGCGTTCAAAGGTTACGTTCACGGCTTCGAAGACCTCAACAAGGAAAAAATGTTCAACAAGTCAAGAACTCATAATAGAAACGTTGCAAAAAGCGATTGGAAAACTATAATTGGTTTGATGAGCTACAAGTCTAGAGTTCGGCTTCTAAATCCTTACAACTCGAGTAGGAGGTGCTCCAGTGGGATTGTTAATGTCCCGAAGGGAGCACTCTACGAGTGTAAGGGTTGCGGGTTAAAGATTGATAGGCAGCTAAATGCATGCATAAACCTATACCTTCAGATGGAGGGTCTTTCCCCGTCTCCGAAGCTCTTCGTTGAGCTTATGAAGAGGTGGGGTGGGTTCACCCTGACGGGGGGTGAGGCTGATGTGGGCTCCGATGAACCCGTGAGGGGCTTTGAGGCTTGTGAACCCCAAGGACTAAGTATGGATCAATACCTATCCATACTTAGTCTGGAACCCCAGTAAGAAGGCTAACATCGTAGTTGAGTGCACTGGGCGGCCTGAGGGGATCGGCTTGGCAAAGAGGCTTGTGAAGCCAGCTGGGATCATAGTCGCCAAGAGCACGTATCACGGCATAGCAGACGTAGACTATTTCTCCATTGTGGTGGACGAGATCGGTGTTGTAGGTTCTGGGTGTGGCCCGTTTCCGCCTGCGCTTCGCTTGCTCTCACAAGGCTTGGTGAAGGTAAAGCCGCTGATAACTGGCCGATACCCGTTGGAGGAGAGGTTGGAAGCCTTCAGCCAAGAGGGGAAAGGAGCGATAAAAGTGCTTCTTAATCCGTGATGAGGGGAGATAACTTGAAGTTTAAGGTTCTCGTAACAGATGTAGACGGGACAATAACGGGGAAGGACACCTCCCTATACTTGCCAGCTGTAGAGCTTATACGCAGGCTAGCACGTAGGGTTCCCGTTGTCCTCTGCTCGGGAAACACGGCGTGCACCCTTATGACTCTAAGTCTCTACGTGGGTTCTAAGGGGCCATTTGTAGCTGAAAATGGAGGTGTGGTGGGCTCGCCATTCTGGCAGCCCCCCATTAAGACCTTAGCTTCTAAAGAGGCCCCCCTTAAAGCTCTAGGAGTGTTGAAGGAAAAGCTGGGTGGTAAACTGCAGGAAGCCGACCAAATGTTTCGATTAACCGACGTGGTCCTGAAGAGAACAGTCAACGTAGAGGAGATAACATCTATTCTAGGACAGGAGGGGGTGAAGGTCAATGTTTTCGATTCAGGGTACGCTATACACCTTTGCGACCCCAGCGTCAGCAAGGCTGTGGGAGTGAGGGTGATTCTTGACAGGCTGAGCTTAAGTAGCGAGGATGCTGTAGGCATTGGAGATGGAGCAAACGACGTTGATCTTCTTGAGGCGTGCGGCTACGGCGTGGCTCTCCAGAACGCGCCTGCGACTCTTAAGAAGGTGGCGGACTACGTGACTAAGAAGCCATATGGGGAAGGATTTGTAGAGGCCGTCACACGCCTCTTCAAGCAACTCCTTTAACGGATAATAAAAACTACAAAAACGAAGAAAAACATTGACCAGCATTCATTCAATATTAGAAAAATTCCTTGCACTAGAGTCTCAAAGCAAGTGAAATTTTAATCTTTTCTGCCTTCCAAGTCAAGGTGAACAAGAAAAACTATATTACTCTTTGGCGAATTAGGAATTATACAGATTTTCCAATTCTCTCCTTCGAGGTGAGGCAATGGAGTTTGAGATTGTTAAAGCAGGGGAGCGGGAAGGGGCGGCCTTCCTGAACCCGGATGACGCAGCCTCGCAGGGACTTTTTGACGGTACAGTAATCATCTTCGAGGACCCAACGACAGGAAACTTTGGTGCTGCCCCAGTTTATACTGATAAAAGAATTGAAAAAGGGAAAATTCACGTAGACTCGACGCTCGTAGAGTCGTGCGGTCTGGACGAGGGCTTCTCGGTCAAAATTGAAAAATATAAGGGCAGGATTCACCCGGCCAGAGAGCTCATTATAGGAATAGAGCCACTAGGAGACCAGAAGCCGGAGGAAGTATTTAAGGTGGCGCAGGAGAGGAGGAGTGAGCTGAAGAAGCTTCTGGATAAGCGCGTAATCTTCAAGAAAATGAAGATACGGTGGAAGGATCTCAACGTGAACATTTCAATCGAATCCACGAAGCCAGACCTGACCGGCAGGGAGCTATCTATAGTGAACTGGGCTGAAATGGAGAAGGCTGAGATAATTCCCATAGGACCAGCGATGCCATTCAATGCCATTCTCCTAATAGACATTTCAGGGAGTATGAGCACCAAGGACATGGAGGTGACAAACATAGCTCCCGCCAGGGAAGGGATAGTCAGCCTCCTGACTTCAGAGGACGTGGCCAGCTTCCTTGCGAGGTTCGAGGAGGGGGAGGCTGTTAGGCGCAGACACGGAGCAGCCTTCGCAGCGCTCCTCTATCTTGCCGAAAAGGTCGGCAGAGGATACGGTGAAAGGGTGGCCATAATAACGTACCATGACGAGGCGGAAATCTTGAAGTTTAACGAGAAAAACTACTTTGACGCCGCCAGCGGCAACATAGAAGAGGTAGCGGACGTAATAATAAAGAAGGTAGCATACGCTACAGGAGGATACACAAACTTCTCCGACGCGCTCAGAAAAGCGCTCTCCCTGCTCAGAAACGAGTTCAAGGACACAAACACCATGGTCGTCTTCCTGAGCGACGGTTTCCCACAGGGAACAGACAATGAGGAATCAGTCAGAAGCATAGTGGAGAAGGAGTTCGTGCGAATGCCTAACGTCGTGATATACACAGTGGGAATAGGAGGAGAAGTGAACGAAGTTCTAATGCAGCACATCGCCTCGGTCACAGGCGGCGTTTACTTCAAAGCATCAGACCTAGGAAAGCTGCTAAGCTGGTATGGGGAACTCGCAAGGACATTTACCAAATCAATACACCAGAAAGAACAGCTACCGCCTGAGGGACCAATAGAGGAAAGCAAGGAAGAATCAGAAGAAAAAGAAAAAAAGGAGAAGAAAAAGAAAAAGTAACACTTTAACTTAAACTTAACTTATTTTTATGTGATTTCGGTCGAAGCATTCCCCCTCACAACGTAAAGCCCCCTTTCGCCGCCCTCTTCGAGGAGGGCTTTTCCCATGGTGATAGTTCCTGCATTGGCAACTTAACCACCGTGATTCCTATGGAGCTTCACGAAAATGATTTTTTAAGCCCCGCAAGTTCTCTAGCCTCTCCTGAACACTTTTTCTCCAACCTTTCCAATTATGATTTATCGGGAAAATATTAAATATACGCTCACTCACAACTATTGAAGACACCCCTCCTGGTGGTTGCAATGCAGAAAATTCAATATGAGGAGTTTCCTCAGCTTCCTTTTCAAACCAGAAGTATATGCCCTGAGTGTAAAAAGGTGGTTGATGCCACAGTCTACGAGGATAATGGAAGAGTTATGATTACTAAGACATGCACCGAGCACGGGCAGGTGACCGACGTCTACTGGGGGGACGCTGAACTCTACAAAAAAGTCACCAGATGGAACTATAACAGGGTTAAGATCGAGAACCCGCATGTTAAGGCCTCCCATAGCTGCCCCTACGACTGCGGCCTATGCACAAACCACAAGACCTACACCGTCCTTGCCCTTATCGATGTCACAAACAGGTGCAACCTCCGCTGCCCCATATGCTTTGCTAACGCCGCGGTCGCGGGATACGTCTATGAGCCAAGCCAAGAGCAAATCCGCTACATGCTAGAAGTATTCAGGAGAAACTCGCCTGTTCCCACCCCAGCAGTACAGTTTGCCGGAGGAGAACCGACCGTTAGAGAGGACTTGCCAGACCTCATCAAAGCGGCCAGAGAAGCCGGATTCACCCACGTCGAAATAGCAAGCAACGGGTTAAAGCTCGCCCAAAGCGTCGACTATTGCCGCGAGCTAGTCGAAGCAGGACTAAGTACGGTCTACCTACAGTTTGACGGAGTAACCCCTGAACCCTACTTAGAAGCAAGAGGGAAAAACCTTCTCCCCGTCAAGCTGAAAGCCATCGAGAACTGCCGAGAAGCAGGACTGCACTCGATAGTCCTAGTTCCAACGGTGGTTCGCGGGGTGAATGACGGACAGGTTGGCGACATAATAAGGTTCGCCGTTGACAACTGCGACGTGGTCAGAGGAATAATATTCCAGCCCGTAAGCTTCACTGGGAGAATAGACGAGTCAAAAAGGCTGGAGATGAGGATCACCATTCCAGAGGTTCTAAAGGCGTGCGAGGAGCAAACTGGGGGGCGCATAAAGGTCTCAGACTTTTACCCATGCACCACACCAACACCCCTCTCGAGGGCGCTGTCCGCTTACTTCGGCAGACCAGTTGTCGAGTTCGGAAACCACGTCCACTGCGGAATGGCAACCTTCATCAGAGTGGAAGGCGATGGAGAATACTACCCCATAACACACTATGTCAACGTTGACAAAGTCATGGAGACCTTCGAGAAGTGCGCTGAAGACTTTAAAGGCGGCACCCTTTCAAGAACTAGAGGAAGGATCAGGCTACTCGTGGGAATGCTACGCCACTTCAAGAAAAAGGGACTACTTTTTAACCTCTTCAGAAAAGTCCTAGTCTCAGGAGACTACAGCTCCTTAGGAGACTTCATGAGAAGCGTAATCCTAATTGGAAGCATGCACTTTCAAGACCCATACAACTTTGACCTCGCAAGAGTAGAGCGGTGCGTGATAAATTACGGGATGCCCGATGGACGCGTAATACCATTCTGCACATATAATAGCCTTCACAGGCCAGAGATTGAAAAGCGGTTCAGCATTCCCGTTGAGGAGTGGCGAAGACGACGTGGCGGACAGAGGGACGAAACAATCGAATAATTCTCTCTCATTTTCCTCTTTAGTTTGAATCTTCTTTTCAGGTGATCCTTGAATTTGAGTGAATTTCTTATTGGCTGTGTTTCTGCCGGTTTTGCGTTAGTTGTTTTTCTTTGTGGATGCGGTTTTGCCTGGGCTCTAAAGAAAATCTTCATTTTACTTTCGCTTCTTTGTTAATGTTGATTTGGGGCAGCATGGTGATGTCATAGTGGGTTCTGCTGGGGGCGCCAGTAGGGTTTTCAGGGTTGAAGATATCCCTCTGGTTGGCTGCATAGCTTTTGGTTTAATTGACCGTGGAACTAATCTAATTCAGGTTAGGCCGACGTCTATATGTCCTCTTTCATGCATTTTCTGTTCAACCGATTCGGGACCTAAGTCGAGGGGTAGGCTCACCGAGTATGTTGTTTCCTTGGACTGCATCGTGGAGGAGTTTAGGAGGCTGGCTTCAATTAAGGGTAGTGGTCTTGAGGCACATATCGATACTGTCGGCGACCCTCTGACTTATCCTTGGCTAGTTGAGCTGGTCTCGGAGCTGAGGTGTGTTAAGGAGGTTAACGTCGTCTCCATGCAGACGCATGGCTCCCTTCTTAGCGAGAGGCTTCTTGACGAGCTCTCGTCTGCTGGGCTTTCAAGGATCAACCTTTCAATAGACGCTATGGATGCTAGTTTGGCTAGGAGACTCTCAGACACGGAGTGGTATAATGTGGAGCGCGTGGCTGAGCTCGCCAAGTACATTGTGGACAACACGGCTATCGATCTTCTGGTGGCTCCTGTCTGGGTGCCAGGCCTGAACGACCAAGAGATCCCTAAGATAATCAGATTTTCGCTTGATGCCGGGGCGGGGAAGAAGTGGCCTCCGTTGGGAGTGCAGAAGTATGAGGCGCATAAGCGTGGGAGGAAACCTGGAGGGGTCCATCCTCTCTCGTGGCCTGCATTCTACGATAAGCTGAGGGAGTGGGAGGAGGAGTTTAAGGTTAGGCTGAGACTTTCCCCCTGAAGATTTCTCGATAAAAAAAGCACCCTCCCTCCCTATAACTTACAGGAAATTTGAGAAGATTTCCGTAAAAGTCGTTGGGCCAGGCTGGTTGAAGGGCGAGAAACTGGCTGTCACGACAAAGGGTGATAGAGTGGTCACACTTGTCAGCGCAGGCCACATACCAGTGGGGGCGAGCGTGAAGGCGAGGGTTCTCATTAACAAACATAACATATACGTTGCTGAGCCAGCCGCATAAACTGGGAGGAGAGAGGCTTTCACTAATATCTAGGTTGAGGCGGGCTTCGAAAGCTTTTCTCTGAGAAGCTCCTCCGCTTCTCTTCTCAGCTTTTCGACGTCTGTTTTCCCGCTACCTGTCGTTGGAAGCTCGTCTTTGATTAAAACGAGACAGGGTAACAGGGGGGAGGGAAGGTTGCGGCTACACCAATCTTCAATCTCTTTCTCAGACAGCTTCTCTCGATATTCTCTTTTAGGCTCGATTACAAGCGTAAGTATACTCCCACGCTCGGGATGGGTGAGTGTTAGAGCCTTTGCGGCACCTACGGCGGGGTGCCCGAGCATTCGCCGCTCCACCTCGATCGGGTGAAATTCGAACTCTTCCACGTCACGGATCCGCCCCATAAAATAGAGGAAGCCATCCTCATCATATTTTCCTAAGTCCCCTGTTCGGAGCCATCCTTTGACGAATTTCTTCCTAGTCTCGTCAGGCCTCTTTAGGTAACCCTTCGCCAAGGACGGTGACTTGATCACTATTTCGCCCACCTCGCCTAGAGGAAGTAGCTCGCCCGTCTTCGGGTCAACTATCTTAATTAGGGTTCCCGGGACGGGTATACCGCAGAATACGCCGCCATGCTTCTCAGCCTGCTTCAAGTCGAAGTCTTCTCTATGGAAGCCTCCGGCTACTGTGTCTATGGTGTGCGTTTCGGTGAGCCCATAACTTGACTCACAAAGCACGGTTTTGGTGATATTGAACCATTCCCCCCTGAGGCGGGCGGTTAAGTACGTCCTTATACTGCTCCCGATGCAGCTTCTGAGGGAGCGAAGGTTGTACCTTCCTAATTTAGGGTGCCTTAAAAGATCCTCGTAGAGACTAAACTCGAGAAATGTCGATGTCACCTTGTACTTATCGATCGCGTATAGGGCGTATTCAGGATCCCATTTAACCATTAGAACCACGGTACCTCCGGCGAATATCGGTGCGTCGACGCACGCCAGCTTGCCAGCCACCCAGAAGGCAGGCATAACCCCGAGGTACACGCCTCTCTCAGTGTGCTTCATTAGCGTTTCAGCGTCGAGCTGGCGGTTCCCGTATAAGGCAACTATGAGCCCGCTGGGAGAGTAGGTGCAAGCCACAGCGGTCTTAAAGAGTATATTCCAGTGGGTGTGAAGGCATGCCCTCGGAACACCATAGCTCCCCCCAGTGAAGATTATTAGGGCGTCGTCGTCGAGCGAGACCTCAACATTCACGCTCCCCTTGCTTTCTTCTAGCAAGCTAATTAAGCTTAATCCGCCAGCCTGCTTAGGCTTAGACTTAACCTCAGGCGGCGCTTTCTCGTCAGGCTCAGCGGCGAAGTCGGAGAGGCTTGTGGTTACTATATGTTCCACTCCGTCAATCTTCTGGGAAGATTGTGAAACGATGGGGTATATGCTGTCGGCGCAAACCACTATTTTGGGTTTAACTTCTCCTAACATGTACTCCGTTCCCGACCTCCCAACCCAAGGGTTTATGAGGGCGCACACACATCCAGCTTTAAGCACCCCAAAATAGGAAATTAAGAGTTGGGGGCAGTTGGGAAGCTGAACCGCCACCACGTCTCCCTTACCGAGACCTTGCTTGGTGAGGAAGAACGCGAACCTCTCACTCAGCTCGTCAAGTAAGCCGTAAGATAGCTTCGACCCATAATAGATTATGGCAGTCCTTTCAGGATGGCTACGGGAGCGCCTTCTCAGGTACTCGAAGATGGGAATCTGCCCGTAGGGGTAAATTGGCTCCTTCGGCAGCGAACGAGGCCATTTACGCTCCCACTTTTCCCTTAAGGCCTCAAAATAGCTGTTTTCGTCCACCCAACCACCCCGGAACACAGCAAATCATTCGCTTTTACTCAATGTAATATAATATTTAACTTAACTTATATATTCATTTTACTTATTTCATTTTTACTTATTTTGCTTCATGAGCGCTTTTTGGATGATTCTAATGCGGGCTAACGTTGATCTCGGCGGAAGACGTGTGGAATTGCTAGAACTTGCGGATGCTGTTTTAAGTGTCCAGCGTACTACGGTTTTCTCCCAGTACTGGTTTAGAGCTGAAAGCGCCCTCGCGCTTCTTCTTGGATCTTGGTAGACCGCTACACCAGTTTTCAAGTTCTTCAGTGCTTTTCCACCATTCAGTAACGGGGTCGTCTACGGGTTCCAGACTAAGTATGGGTAAGTGTTGATCCATACTTGGTCCTTGGGGTTCATGAGCCTCAAAGCCCCTCACGAGCTCATCGAAGCCTGCATCAGCCTCACCCCCCGTCAGGGCAAACCCACCCCACCCCCCCACAAACCCAACGAAGAGCTTCGGAGACGGAGAAAGACCCT
>JAHAWR010000105.1 GCA_018383835.1 Candidatus Jordarchaeia archaeon
TAGTGCCTCTTGTAAGTCAAAAACTTCGACTTGCCCTATTCCGACCTTAACTCCCCTAAACTCGTAATCCTTAAAGTCCGCCATTAAGATCTCTGCCGCAGATTTCCCTTTGAGACTAGCCTTAGCCTTCTTAATTTCAACCCCGAATTTTTCTGGGTCGACCTGAACTATCTTGGCGAGCTTTAAGGCTACTTCTCGGTCAACTAGGGTGCACGTAGCAGATTTAAAGACGACCGTGTCAGAAAGTATAGCGGCTAAGAGTAACCCTGCTACTTCATAGGGGATCTCAATCCCCTTTTCAAAGTACTTCTTGGCTATCAAGGTGGCTGTTGCCCCAACGGGCTCAGAGTGGAAAAATATGGGCTCAGGGTACTTGAAGTCTATCTTGTGGTGGTCAAGCACCTCCACTATTTCAGCCTCTTCGACCCCATTAACTGCTTGTGGGAACTCGTTGTGGTCTACGAGTATCAGCTTCTTCCCCTTCGCGTTCTCCAAGAGAGGTGGCGCGTTGACCCTAAAGTAGTTCAGCACGTACTCTGTCTCAGGGTTTATTTCGTCAGCCCTGGCAGCTTCACTGTTCACTTCATCAACCTCCCTCTTAAACCTGGCATATGCTATAGCTGAACATATCGAATCTGTATCCGGAGCCTTATGACCTATAACGTAGACATCCGCCATTCAAACCCCTCCTGACAACACAAAGCAGTCTATCTTACAGCTATAAATTGATTTTCATCCAACCAGAAAACCTCCTTATCCCAAGCTTCGATTAATCCTCATTTCAGCCTCGCCCTTGAGCTTCAAAGCTTTGATCATTTGAACTGCCTCCTCAACGGTGTGGGCAACGGGGACGCCGTTCAGTTCAAACCCCTCGACGATCATCTGGTACTTTTGAACCCATGGCACGTAAGCCACAACTGGCTTCCTGTATTTTCTCACTATGTTCGCTGTTCTGCGGCCAAGCTGCATGCTAATTGTTGGCGGATAGGGGAGCATCAGAAGGATGGTCGCTTCAACCTTTTCGTTCCTCATTAGGTATTCCGCTACTTTTTCAACGTCGCTGTCCGTTAAGGAACCAGTCAAGTCTATAGGGTTCTTCAGGCTTGCTATTGGTGCCGCTGAAGGGTTCAGAAGCATCCTCATCTCTTCCTGCTCCTCCTCTGTGAATTCCACCAGCTTCAACCCATATTGCACGCACAGGTCGGCGCACAACACTCCATGCCCACCCGATATTGTGAGGACGGCTATATTCCCGTTTTTTATTGATGGGAGATTGAAGGAAAGCACTTTGCTGAACGTTATCACTTCATACTCGTCTTCAGCCTCTATCACGCCCCACTGCCTGAAGGCTGCTGACGCGACGTTGTAGGCCGCCATAACGGAACCAGTATGGCTGGCCGTTGCTTGCTTTCCATAGTCGCTCTTCCCAGCCATGAAGACCAGAACTGGCTTCTTCCTTTCGAAGCACTCCATCGCTCTCCTAAGAAATAGTGTTCCCTCCTTCTCTCTGAATCCTTCAAGGTATACTGCTATCAGCTTCGTCCTTGGGTCATTCTTGAAATACTCTAGAAGCACGTTCTCGTCTACTATAGCCTTGTTTCCGGTGCTTACAGCGACTGAGACCCCTATTTTTCTTTCAGTATACTTGCTGAAAAACTGATCTACGAGAATTCCTCCAGACTGACTTATAACAGCAACGTTGCCGGGAGGAGGTGTAACAAGTCTCTCGCTGGGAAGGAAGAACGTATCAACGTAGGGCGGGCTATAAACCCCTACACAGTTCGGCCCTATTACTACCATGTCATATTTCTTCGCTATTTTAACAAGCTGATTCTGCCTTTCAATGCCCTCGCCTCCTATCTCGGCGAAGCCCCCCGAGACCACCACAACTCCCTTAACACCAACCTCACCGCACTCCTCCAGCACTTCGTTAACTGCTTCAGCATGCACACATATGACGGCAAGATCTATATCTTTCGGGACATCTGAAATAGACTTGTAAATTTCCCTACCGTCAAGTGTTCCACCTCGAGGGTTAACCCCAAAAACCTCTACCTCCATTTCGTGGAGATTTTTTTGATAAATCACCGTCCCAGGACTCAACGGGTTGTACTGCGAAACGCCAATAACGCACAGAGTTCTGGGCTGAAAGACCGATTTCAGATCCAAAGGGACCACCAAAAGGTCGAGAGTATTTACCGTGGAATAAAAAATAATTTATGTATTTGAATGTATTCGAAACTTTCGATGGTGCATACCCTTGCTCACTAAGATCCTTGTTGGGTGCTGTGGTTTTCCTACGGGGATTAAACGCTACGTAAAGGAGTTCAGGGTGGCTGAGGTTCAAAAGACGTTCTATAAGCCTCCCTCACTTGAAACCCTCAGGAAATGGCGTGTCTTAGCTCCTGAGAACTTCGAGTTCACTGTGAAAGCTTGGCAAGTTATAACTCACCCTCCTACTTCTCCAACCTACAAGAAGGCTGGACTAAAACTTGAGCTGTCAAAAGCGGGCTTCTTTAGACCGACACGTGAGGTGTTTGAAGCTTGGGAGAAGACACGCGAAGCCTGCGACATATTAAAGGCAAAGGTCTGCGTTTTTCAGACTCCATCCAGCTTCAAAGAGAACAGTGAAAACATAGGAAACATGAAAGAGTTCTTCTCATCGGTGGACTCTGGCGGGGCCACTCTCGCATGGGAACCCAGAGGGTGGAGCATGGAGACCGTCAGGAGTCTATGCGAGGAACTTAACCTGGTTCACGTCACAGATCCATTTGCTTCGCCCCCCGCTCTGGAGCGCGAAACATCCTACTTTAGGCTTCATGGATTTCCTCCCGGAGAAAGGCTTTACCGCTACAAGTACACGCGAGACGACCTTCTATATCTTGCCAAAAAAGTGAGAGAGTTCAAGGGCAGCGTCTACGTCCTCTTTAACAACATATGGATGCACGATGACGCCACAGCTTTCATGCGCATATTGGAAGAGCAATGTTAGTGCCCTAGCACATGCCTTCTCGGCACGCTCTCGCCTGAACGGTATTTTTCGGCGATTTCAACAAGTCTTCTGCATATCTCACTGTGGTCGGGGGCACACTTTTTTCCAGCACCGCCTCGCCCTTAACCGTCACCGCCGTGTTCTCAGCAACTCTGATGAGCTCCGTAGCCATTATGCTGCAAACCCATGCAAGGTCTCTTAGAACATCCAAAACAGCCATCTTAAATTCTTCATCATTCATCCCTTTCACCACTCCAATTTGACCTGCCTCGGAGTGCAAGGCGTTGTACAAACCTTACACTCCCCGCCACACCCCTCAACAGGTATAAACTTGCCGTCTCTTCTCCTCACAGGTGGAAAACGGAACCCCTCACACTTGTCCCCTATCCAAAGACCCCTCATCCCCTCCATGCAGAGACCATAGGTAGTTTTCG
This sequence comes from Candidatus Jordarchaeia archaeon, assembly GCA_018383835.1. Lineage (GTDB taxonomy): Archaea > Asgardarchaeota > Jordiarchaeia > Jordiarchaeales > Freyrarchaeaceae > DTBI01. Next base: position 3,427 of record JAHAWR010000105.1, read on the forward strand.
CACCTACCTCAACAATCAGCTTCCTTATTTGCCTAAGCTTTTCAAACCTGTACCTCCAATCAACAATCCGGTAACCTGAGATAACGCTGCCCCTGGCAAACAGCTTCTCATACTTCTTGATGAGCCAATCCATCCCGTTCTCCCTAAACCAGAAGTACAAGTACTCCTTGTGGCTCACCGATGAAGCTCTCATCCCGACAAAGCTTCCTACTATGTGGTCTACCTCCAGATCTAATGCTAGACAGGTCAACTCCTTTATCTGCTCCGGGCTGTCGGTCAGAAACGGCATGTGCGGGTCCTCCCTCAGAACAGTAAAAACCCCGTGGTTCTTCGCCCTTATAATATTTCTAATCCTCAAATCTGGTGGGGGGGCGTTCGGCTCAAGAAGACGCAAAACCTCCCTGTCCAGCGTGTTGAGAGAGACCTGCAAAGCAAAAAAAGGGAACCCTTCAACCACTTTGAACAGCTTAAGCGGGACCTTCCCCTTCGTCACAAGGTAGAAGGGTATTCCCTCGCCGACGAAAAACTTAGCCAGCTCAACAGTTAGCTTTGCCAGCTCTCCGGTAGCCAGCGGGTCACTGACCGGGGACATATAAACTGGCTTTACAACACGTGCGTTTCGCACAAACCACTTAACTCTCTCCACGATACCACTTCTCAGGAAGAAGATGCCGTGGGGGGGCGACGAGGGCATAGCCCTAGCATAACAATAAACGCATTCGTGCAAACATCCATCCGTAAGGTTGAGCGAAAACTTGCTCTGCAGGCACTCCATGTTCACAGTCTTGAGGGGTGTCCCCCCAAAGCTCCTCTTTATCCCTAACGTGGGGACCTGCCGCCTCTCCCTCCAGTAGCCCAAAAAGCACTCCGGATGAAGACCAAAACCTATGTTCCCGACCTTGACAGGCTTCTCCAACTCTCCACCGCAAACATAGCACTCGTCTGGAACAAGCTGCCAAGTCCAACTAAAGCGCATAACCCACCAAGTCTCCTCAAACCATCTAAAACATCCTCCCTATTTTATTGTTATGGTACCCGCCACCCTAAAAAAGGCGCTCTCCCTCCTCCAAAAACCCTCTTTGGGGATGGGCGCTCAATAGATGTATGACTGGAATTCAACTTCACTCTTCTTGCTTTCCTCCCTCATTTCCTCGTCTTCTCCTTCGACCTCTTCGCCCTCGATGGGTAAGTTAAGGTACTTTTTGAGCGTCCTCAGAAGCAAATTGGCTGCCTCTACATCTGTTTTCCCGCTTACTGCAATTTTTCCATCAACCTTCGAGAGGAGGATCACTCCATCGATTTCATACTTCTCCTTCGCTATGACCGGAACCAAGCCGTTCGCTCCCACAATCTCGCCCTTAGGCATCCTTTCAAGCTTTTCCATCTCAGGAAACTCGAGCTTGCCCGTGCTGGTAAAGTAAACTCTCCTTTCCCCGTTCTCACAATCCGAAAGGTATCCTCCCAGCGTTATCAGAAACTTAACCTTAAAGTCCGCTATCAACTTCGCTATCTGCTCAGACAGAGCATATATTCCCGGAGCAGTCATCGGCTGGTCATCCCCCGTAACGAGAAGCAGGCTCCTCCCACAATCAGGGCTGTTCCAGGCGTAAATTTGAACCTGAGGAGGCCTCACGACGCCGTCCTCCACTATAACCATCGGCGGCATATCCGTAAACTCCACCTCAATTATCTTTTCTGCATTCAAAACCTTAACCAGCTTTTTGACAGCTAACGCTCCAACCTCCGTTATATCCGGAAGGGCGTGGACACACACGGCCTTCTCGATCTTCCGTTTAGGCTTAATTTCCCTCACCATTATCTCATACATTTCCCTCACCATTCTGCAGTGGAAATACACCCCAACTATCAAAACAAGTCTTTAAACTTTTCAATATTTAAATTCACCTATTATCGAAATATTATAATTATAGCCAAGTCGCCTCTCCTGTTAACTTAACTACCAGCACGCACGTAGATATTTAAAAGGTGGCACTTTTCAGTATATAGCAGTAGGCAGAGGAAAAAGAGCACCATTAGACATCCGAGTAAGCAAGATTTAAGCCACAACATCCTCTACAATGTTAAACTTCTTCATGACTGTTTTGGCAGCTAGCTCGAAGGCCACCTCGACGTT
>JAHAWR010000108.1 GCA_018383835.1 Candidatus Jordarchaeia archaeon
GCCCAGACGTTCCAGGTGCTGACAGTCAAGGAGAGGAGCGTCACCATACCCGGGCTCAACACAAGAATACCCTTGACGATGTTCGTGGTGTTGTCGCTTGCGGTCATTGCCCCGCCCGCAAGCCTCGCAGGCTACGTCTACGTGAGGAGGATGCGCATACCGCCAATCATAAGGCGGATAGACAGCCTGATTGAGGCTATAGAGAAGGGTGCTAGGGTCGAGGTTAAGAAGCCGCTCGCAAGGGACGAAGTGATCCTGTCCATACTTCGGGAGGAGATGAAGCTTGTGGGCATCGAGCCTAGGATTGCAGCGATGCCCGCTGAGGTCGTGGACAAGCTGGTGCCACTGCTCGTTGAGAGCGGGCTAAGCGAGGATGGGGCTGTCGCCGTCCTGAAGGAGCTTAGGGCCAGCGCGCCAGCCGACAGAGAGCGGCTACTTGCATCCATAGGCGTACCACCAGACATAAGCGCAGCAATACTAACTGAGCTCGAGAAGCAGGAGGAGAAAGAGGAAAAGAGGGGAAGAGAGGCAGCGGAGGGAGCAGAGGCAGAAGTGGAAGAAGGAGGAACAGTGGAAGAAAGGAAGACGAGGAAGGTAAGGAAAAAAGTGGGAAGAAAACAGTAAACCAGCTTGGGGCGTTCTCATCCCTTCTTCTTTTAATTTTTTTATTGTTTCTGTGTTTTGTTGGATGTTTTCCTTTGCCGAATAGTTGCTTCTTTCGCACGGTTACGGTCGTTTGTTTGAGCTGGAAGGAAGAAAGTATATTGAGTTTTCGGCAGTTTCTAGTGCTGAATCTTTGTTAAGTGTTTGCCGCTCCCTCGTGTTGGGCACCTAACGGTGCCCGCTTGGGAAACATACAACAGACCGCTATAGTCGTGCTCCACTACTCTGCTTCTCCGGGAACGAGGCGACGAAAGGGAGTAGCCTCCATCCATTCGCTTCTGGGGAGCTGTGGACTTTCCTCCCATCCTCTCGATTATTTCGACCTCAAAAAAGGTTGCCTCCTAAAATCTACTGTTCGGTTTTTTGAGCAGTTAAGTAGCTTTTCTTTGTAGAAATACTCGCCCGTCAACGTCAGCACAAGCCTTAATAAAAATTTCCTACTTGCAACATGATAATATTCGGATTAGAACCATGTTAAGCTTAGTTATTTCTTTCCATGGAGTAACTCTTTTAATTTATATTTAAAAGCCCAATGTGCCACGTCGTAGCGTTTAACCCTTTTCAGCATGGCGGTTGCATAGCCTATTATAACGAATAGGTTTCTGGAGCCACGAAGTATGGCCCCGATGACGTGGATTGGATCGTAGCCAAGCTTATACCTTTCCACTCCTCTGATGAAGTAATACCTCCACGAGTGGTGGGCACCATTTTTCCTTTTCAGTTTCGGCGTCAATATCCAGGGGCTGGGGGCGCAATCGGTTGGCGGTCTGCACGCCGGTCGCTGTGGCTTTTACGTGGCTTTCTGGGGGTCGTTAGTGTTGTGTTCTGTGGTGGCTCCAGCCTTTCTCCTTGGTGAACATTCTCGAGAACACTTTATAGCAGATGTCTGGGAGCTCTGTCTTCCCGTAGTTTTCGACTGTGATGTAGCGGATGGCGTGGTTTATGGTGAGGGACGCCAACAGTTCAAGGTGGTGTCTCTCCATATTGGCCACGTTCTTGCCGGAGTATGAGGCGTCGAGCCTGTCCCCGTCGTACAGCACCTCAACTGCGACTCCGGGGAAAACATCCCTCATGATCCTCCACTTGGAGCCGCTCCTCCAAACATTCGCCCCGAGAAACGCCCTGAGCTTCTCGGCGTCACCCTCACCCAGCAGCCTGAATGGCTCCTTCCTCTCCCTCAGGATCTTCAGCATGAGTTCAGACTTCCCGCCGCGCCACTTGTCGAACGGCTCCCTGCCCCTAATCTTGAGCTCCGCGAAGTCGAGGGCGACGCTGATGAAGGTGGCGAGGTCCTCCCCTGGAATCCAGGAGACCCTCTCGCCGGAGAACAGAAACTTCAGCTCGCCCTCAACGTCGCCGAACTCGTCCCCGTAATAGTAGTAGAGCACGTGGACGTTGGCCTCAGGAAAAAACTCGAGCGTGGCCGCCCAGTCCTCGCCCATCCCCAAACCCTCAAGCCTAGCTCCAAGCCAGCCGCACAGTACCCCGCGAACATCCTCCAAGCCTAGACGCCTAAAAAGCGGAAACTTTGCAGCCCCAATCTCCTCCAACTCCCAGTGGTGAGGGCTTCCAGAGCCGGTGGCGTCAATCTGGCCCACAACATAAAACCTACCACCCATAGCGCAGCCCCAGCGACAAGAAAAGCAACCAGCCTTAAAACTCTTTCGAGAGCGGACCCAAAACAAACAAAAACTGACGGAAATGAAGGAAGAGACCCGGGTAAGCTACGAGCCGCCTTCATCTATTTTGCTTAGCTCATCTACGAGTTTTCTGAGATCTTTTTCGAGGGAGCGCAATCTCTTCTTTTCCTTTTCTGTGAGCTCGCCCCTCTCCTCCTTCTTCCTGAGCTCCTCTATCTCCACCCTTATTTCATTGAACCTCTCCCTGGCCTTCTCAACCTTGCCGGTTATGATGAGCTCCCTCACCCTCATCCTCGATAGCGTGTCGTCTATGCTCGCCACCCTCTGCTCCAGCGCCTCCTTGTCACGGCTCAGCTCCGATACCTGCCTCTCGTACTCCTCAGCGCTCAACTCGCCCCTCTCAAACATCTCGGCGGCCCTCCTAGCCTCCTCCTCGAGGAACGCTATCGCGCCAACAATGCGCCCCCTCTCCTTGAGCAGCCTCTTCATCCTTGCCTCGTGCAGCCTGACCAGCCTCGGATAGTCGAAGGTGCTGGTGAAAGCACGCCTGAAAACGTCCCTAAACTCTGAGACGTCGCCTCCCTCCCACTTCCTGAGGGCAGATGCAGCCTCAGCCTCCACGAGCCTAAGGAACTCTCCAAGCCTACTCCTGAGCCACTCGACCTCAAGCCTGCCAACCCGCCCGGCGACGCACACAACGTCCAAAAGCTCGCTTTCAGCCCTCACAAACGTTCCTATGCGGGTTTCGAGCATGTTGAATCCTCCGAGCCTCATCTCCTCGGCGAAGTTCCTCACGGCGGACACGAAGCCTGAGACCAGCGTGGCGTCCACGTCCAGTGAGAGGAGGTCGAAGCTCCAGAGCGGAAGCCCAGTCTCCTTGTGCGCGACCAAAACGTTCTCCATGGAACTCATCGCCCTCACCGGAGCCCTCCACCTCCTGTAAGCCATACCGCCAGTGACACCACCAGCAACCACGGCGGCAGACGAGACGCCGAGAGCTGCGAGGAGGCGCCATGACTGGGCAGACCGCTCAGACTGCAACACTGCAGCCAGAACTAAGCCAACAACTTCGGGGGACAGCGGAGGCGGCCTGTAACTGACTTCGACCACAGTCGACGCCGTCTCTATGCGTGCCCCCGACACCTCTATGTTGAAGGTGTAGGCTTCCTCACCGGGGGGCGTAAACGCCACAAAGTAGGACCCATTCCCGTAATTCACCACGTCGTCCGGCTGTATCCGGATGCCGTTAGCATAGTACACGCTTATTTGGGCGTCTGTGACCGGGAACCCCGTGTCGTTCCTCGAAACGTAAAGCAGTATCTTCACTTTGTCTGTGCTCTCAAGCCTGTCTATCCTGATGTTGCATGGGGCACGAGCCGATATGGTGAAGGGCTTCTCGAGCAAGCCAACTTCCAAGCCACCCTCAACGAGAAGGCGCAACGTGTAGTCTCCGGGGGCGACGCTGACGCTGGTCCAGCCGACCTCAGCCACCCCCCCACTGAAGCTCGCCTGCACTGAAAAAACTGGACTTCCACTGCTGAGCACAGTGAGGTTCACGTTGCCGCTCAGGCTCCGGGAGAGCACTCCTCTAACGCTCAAGTTGTCGCTGACAACAGCCCCACCAACGTTCACCTCCATTCCGTCATACAGCGAGTAGACGCTGAACGAGGAAAGAACGTTCGGCCCGCCACACTGCACGACCCATGTGCCGTTCGTGGCCTCAAAAAGCAGCATCCCGGACGCGTTGATCAGATAAGTGGACACCTCATTGTTACTGATGTTGAGTGCCCCCTCCGTCAGGTTCCACCAGTCGGCGGGTATTGACACATTAATGAACTTGCCTGCTCCGACCTCCGGAAACCCCTGGTCTCCTGTGGCGTCAACGGTCACATTCCAGTTCACAGGCTGGCCGGGCGAGGCAACGTAAACGGTGCCCGCCTCAACATCCCTGTAAACTGCCGAGTTTGCCTGGGTAACGTTGAAGTATACCGTGCCACCCCAGTTTGCTGAGGCGTTAAAGTGCACATAGCCATCCTGTGATGGAGGCGTTGGCCCAATTATAGTGCACGTGCCATTACCCCTCTGCCCCGGAACATCCTCCACAACAAACGAACCAACATCTGTGCGGTTAACACGCAAACCAACCTCACTCGGATAAACAGGGCCCGGATCAAGCACAAGCCGCATTCTAAAATCGATGCTCTCAAAAGACCAAGAACCCATATATGTATAAGAGTAACTTTCATCGTATGTCTCGTCATCTGCAACATACAACCAATAACAAATGAGGGTGGAAAACTGTCCTCCCCGAAGCACTATGAAAAATGTGTTATTTACAGTATCGCTACTGTTTAGCGTTGGCGATGAAGAAAAATCGAACGTTACCCAACCTCTAAAAGTAGAGTTAATTAATACATAGGCTGTATAAATATTATCACCTACTGTGGGTCTTTGGTTGTTTGCATCCCATGTTGCATTACAAATCTCCGCTACTAAGTTTTTGTCCGGAGGAGACGGAGGACGGTGAACATCAATGTAGACTGATACGTTGTAGAGCTTTGCTGATTCTGTTGATATGGTGAAGGAGGCTGCACACATGAATTGTATAGTGTATATGAGCCTTGAGCCGATTTCTCCGGGTCTTTCTCCTATTTTTATTGTTGCGTTTGGTGCTGTTATGTTGTTGATTGTTAGTGTTGTGTTTAGTATTCCCCAGTTTTGTGGGCATGGTATGTTGAAGCCGTTTTGTGTGTCTGCTTGTCCTGGGTTCGTGTTGTAGTCTGTTATTATTAGTGTGGCGTTGGTGTTTGCTCCTTGACCTGTTACGGTGTTTTTTGTTGTTGTGGCTGTTGCCGCCGCTGTTGTTAGAGGTGTTGTTTGGTTGGGGGGGAGTAGTGTTGTTGAGATTATTATTAGTGTTAGTATGATTAGTGTCGTTTTTATTATTGTTTTTGTTTGTTTTGTTTTTTTGTGATTCACGGCGACTCCCCGTGGGTTTCGCGGTGTGCTTGTATTTTATTTATCATTTTTCTTTTATAAATTGTTTTTGTTTTTCTGGGTCTTTTTGTTTGTGCTTTTGTTTTTGTTGGCTTGGTGTTTGCGTTGTTGGTTTTTGGTTTGTGTGGTT
>JAHAWR010000106.1 GCA_018383835.1 Candidatus Jordarchaeia archaeon
GGCGGAGCTTTCCAGTTGGAAGCTTTACATTGATCCCTTCTTTTGCCACTTCCAAAGCGTCTTCACCGATATCAACATCTTAGCAGCATCTCTAGGGCGTAGGAGCTCTTCTTCCATCAAAGAGGCTATGGAGTTTAATCAGCATATAAACCTTTCTGCCAGGAAACTGCTGACTACGGCGTTTAAGCGTAAGACGTTTATATGGATGCGTGGTGACGGGATGACGAGGCCCCGGAGGGGTGGATACTAGGCAATGAAGGGGTTGCGGGGGGGGACGTGAATGGAGCTTTTACCTGCGTTTTTGAGGTCTCTTTATGGAGACTAGTCTTATGAATTCTGCGGTGTCCTCTGCTGAGTCCGCTATTCCCTCGACGAAGTCTATCATGTTGCTTAGGGTTATTGCCGTGAATGGGGGGATGTCGCTGTGCTTCCAGTCTTGGAGCACCCTCCTTAGCGCTAGGTGGTCTTGGTCCACTTCGAACTCGACACGGTCCACTTCGTCGACTAGGGATGAAACGTCACGCCCATCTTTGAGCGCATCTATGGTTTCCATTAGCTTCTCCACGCACCTTCTAGCGTCATATACCATTTTTGTGAGGTGTTCACCCAGCAGTCTAACGTAGTTTGGGTCAAGTATGGAGATTCTTCTAGCCGCGGCGTTGGCGTTGTTAGCGACGGAGTCGAGCCTTTTCGTGAGGTGCACTAGGTCTTCTCTTTCGGATGGGTCAAGCTTGCCCTCCGAGAGCATTGTGAAAATGCTTCTCCTCATAAGGTCAGCCTCGTGCTCCATTTCGCCTATCCTGTGTACGACGACCGATATTTCTTCGGGGCTCCCTTCGCTCATGACCAATTCAACCAGGTTGACGAACTCTGCGACGCAGTTGGAAACCTTCCTACTGTGCTCATCAATCAAGCTAATTGATTTCTCTTCTCTTCTAATGCGGAGCCAGCCAGCTAAGTCAGGCAATGCAACCACCTTTCACAGCTAAGCTTTAGGGAAAATACTTCCAGCAACAGGTTTTCAGCCATTGCAAGGATCCCTCAAAGGACGAGAAGTTAAATATAACTTCGAAAGCAACGCCTTTTTAGTTTTTTCCTCTTTCACAAGAGATCGCAAAAGGGGGGGAGTAATTATTAGAGGTTGACAAGCTTCTTGTTTTCGGCATCGTGAGCGCAGACTACTTGTTGAGGGTTTAGTTTTTTAGTTTTGACGCTAGTTGGCCTACTGCATGTTCCATTCCAGGGGCATGTATGCTACAGCCCGCGAATCCTTCCTCTTTAATCGCCTTGAGGAATCCCTCGAAGAAGTTGAGGTTAGCCTCTAAGCAAGCCTCCACCTTCTCCTCTCCCTTCAGCCTTTCAGCCCTTTCAAGGGCGTCTATCAGCTCGGGTGGAACCGTTACTCGTGGGTCTTCATTGAGGCGCCTTGCGTCTCTCACGTCTGGCAGCATTCTCACCCCGACTACCACCGGAACATTGAGCTGCTTGACTTCTCTTTTGAAGCTTCTTAACGCCTCAAGGCTGAAAGTCGGGTACGTAACGATGAAGTCTAGTCCAATCCTAGCCATTCTCTCCAGCCTTTTAGCTTCAACATCAATGGGGGATGTCGCCGGGGAAGCCATGGCTCCGACACAGAGGTTAAGTGGCCCTGAAACCTTGTGCCCCGCTGGAGTCTCCCCTTTCTCGGATAGATGCTTGAGCATCTGGACTAGCTGAGCTGGGTCTAGGTCGAAGACAGCCATCGCCTGCGGAGTATCACTCAGCTTCGGGTGACCGCCACCAGTAATGAGGAAGCAGTCGACGCCCAGCATTTTGGCAGCGAGCACGTCAGAAACGAGGGCTGCCCTGTTCCTGTCCCTGCAGGTAATCTGGCAAACCACCTCCACCTCGGTTTCCCTCTTCACTATACCAGAAACGACAGCGGTGTTGGCTGCGCCCAGCACTCCTTGAGGCTCTGAAACTATGACCGCTTGAACCTTCCCCATAGATTTAACAGCACTAACAATAGCGCCAGCATCCACTGTCCGCGCAGAGTCAACTTGCCCAATTAAAGTGAATCCTTTCCCTAGAAATTCCCTCAACTCCAACATTATCACCACACAACCCGCCCTACTCCAACTTTAACGCTTCTGTCAAGGGGAGGGTTAACTCTGAGAAAGTCCTCCTCTCTTCCCTCGCTTTTCATCCTCTCCCAGACTTTCACCCAGACACAGTCGACGTCGTCTTTCACAACACCGCACTTGCCGTTAACCATGTCTTCACAGGGCCCATTCATGAGCCCCTTAGCGCAGAGAACAATTGGACATAGCCCCTCAGTCTCGTTGAGGACGCAAAACCCGCACTCCCTGCACCTCTCCACGAAGCACCCTATATGCTCCACTTCCCCAAGGAAAACTGTGTCGAGGGCGGCCAAGGCTCTCTTCCCGCTGGCTTCGCCCACAGCCTGCACCCCTACGCCGCAGGACATCACGAGTAGGGCGTCAGCCTCCTTCACCTCGTCCTCGATCCTCTTAAGGTCACGCCTGTCTATCCTGACGTCGCATGGCGACTCCACAACCATCGAAGCAAGAACGTTTTTACCCCACCTCACGAGCTTCTCCACCATCTCCTTCACCTGGTCCTCGCCGCCAGTCCTACATATTGTTGCACAGGTGCCGCACCCAATGACCACTATGTTACGGTAGGGCTCCAGCGCCCGCCTTACTTCCTCGTCTGACTTAGCCACCGTAATTATCAATCGAAAACCCCCAACACACCTGAAGAACAAAGATACTTGAAAAGACAATATATTTATTAATTTTAGCTTCAAGAAGCCTTAACAACCATGAAAGATCAAGTTTTAAATGACTCGCAGACAGAACAGCGAGGTTTTCTAAAAACTTTTTTAATCTTAGTTTTAGGAAATTGGCGTTGAGCACTAGACGTGGTGGTGTTCGTTTTGAGTGAAGAAGCTTCGAGTGGGCGACCTCTCCTCGCCGAGTGTCCAGTTATGGTTTGGAGGCTCTTTCTCAACTGTAGACCGTGGAACGCGGCAAGTTGGGCTAGCCTAGCGGTTTTCGGTTGGGCTACAACGCTTAAAGGGTTCACTCTTCTAGACTTCTTTGCGAACTTTATTGTTTTGGGGTTTTTCGCTACGCTTCTTAACGGATTTTCCTTTGCGGTGAACAACGTGTTCGATGTGGAGGAGGATAGGAAAGCGGGTAAAGCCAGCAACCTCGTCGCAGCTAGAAGCGTCAGCAGGAATAAGGCACTTGCCTTCTCTTTCATCATAGGTGGGGCCTCGGTGGCGTTCTTCGCTTACACTGGCGGGGTGGAGGGGGGTTTGCTCTCTCTACTTTGCATCGTAATCGGTTTTCTATACTCGGCACCTCCCTTCAGGTTTAAGGAAAAACCTATTCTAGACATAGTATCTCACGGCTTCTTCCTAGGGTCGCTCCTAGTTTTACTGGGAGCATATTTTAGGAGTGGAACGCCGAACAACGTAACCTACGTTTACACTGTAGCCTTCTTCTTCATATCCTGCATCTTTCAGCTTCAGAATCTGCTCGGAGACTACTTCTTCGACAGGGATGCAGGAGTTAAGACGAGCATTGTGAGGCTTGGCTCCCTTGAAAAGGGCAGGATAGCTTCAACTATACTAATGTTGATAGGATGCGTAGCGACCGTGGCGGCAACGTGGCATTTCAGCCTCGACGTGCTACCAGCAGCAGTCCTGCTCTCCATCCAGGTCTTGAACCTTCTGCTTATCCAACCCAAGACGCCCGTCTACGTGGTTTACACCTACCAGAGGAAGATTCAACCATACCTAATGGTATGCTGGGGGTTAATCCTACTTCTTGTCACCCTCTTCTCGTGAGCGATAAAGGGAACGTTTAGGGTTTGAGTCTGTTTTCGAGGAACTCCGCGATGAGCCTCTCTGCATCAGCTAACTTCACTGGAGTTGGCGGCCTCTTGAATCCGTAGGCGCATAACGGGGTTATGACGCCCCCCATCCCCCTGTCCATTGCGACCTTAACGCCTCTTATCACGTCTACAAGTATTCCGGCGGCGTTTGGCGCGTCCACAGTGTTAAGGAAAATGTCAATCTTAATGGGTGCCCCGTTGAAGTATGATCCTTTCACCCAGAAGTAGGATGCCCTAGAATTCCTCATGAAACTCACATAGTCCGTCGTCCCCGCGACGACGGGCGCATCGTAGGGGAGCGACGCCTTCACGGCTACGGTCTTAACGCGCCTCTTGAAGTCTCCTCTGTCCTTCTGCAGCGTATTCAACGCCTCGAGACCCCCACCTATATCTAGCTGGTACGTCTCCTCGACTCTGACACCCCTCTTCACGAGGAACTCCAAAAGCGCCTTATGAAGCACGGTAGCGCCTGCTTGATCCATTAGGTCATCTCCCACCAGTGGAAGACTAGCCAACTGAAACCTTGAAGCCCACTCGCCGCTCACAGCTATCTCAGTTGGCGTTGCATTGATGAATGCGCAGCCCGCTTCGAGGGACTGCTCCGCGTACCACCTTGATGCCTCAACTCCACCAGTCGGAACAAGGTTAACCACGATTTCAGCTCCAGCCTCTTTAAGTTCCTCCGCTACATCCACGGGCTTCTCCTCGCTGATCCTAACATGCTCGGAGATATATTCTCCTACTCCATCCTTTACCTCGCCCATTCTGACGGTGACTCCAATCTTAGGAACATCGTAGACCTTGTCGTAGCAGTTCGGCTCTACAAATATTGCCTCCGAGAGATCCCTTCCAACCTTGCGGGCGTCAATATCGAAGGCAGCTACAAACTCTATGTCGGCGAGCGTATACCCACCAAAAACCTCGTGCATCAAACCAACGGTCTCGCCGAGGTTCTTGTACGCGTAGACCCCCTGAACCAGAGCCGAACAACAGTTCCCAACGCCAACCACAGCAACTCTAATCTTTCCCATAATAAAGCCTCCAAAACTTCAAAAATAACAACCTACAGAAATTCGCAAAACCATATGAAGTCGCACATATTAAAAACGTTACGTTCGAAAACCAGACAAAAGAACACGACTAGGGCCCTGTAGAAAATGTAAACTTAAAATATCCATAAGAAAAGTGCTGGGAGAATGTTCTATGAATAGTCCGGGGGTTTTTGATGAACTAAGGAACAACGTCATTGAACTCTCAAGGGCGTCTCTCAATAGAAAGTTAGGAAAACTTTCAGTAAGAGGAGCTCTAGAGGGTCACAAAGTCCTCTTAAAGGACTTTGAAGAAGAAGGGGGAGTTGATGTGCCTGTTAAGGATTGGCTACGTGGTTTTTGGTAGGCTTACGTGGTTCTTGTGGCTCCGGCCTAAGGCTCCTCACGATTTCATCGTGAGGGCTTTTTTATTGTGTAGAGCCTTACCTATTGCCACTTGGCTATATGTTATTCTACCGTGAAACTGCTGATGACGGCTTGGGAACTGTTGTTCGGCTCT
>JAHAWR010000107.1 GCA_018383835.1 Candidatus Jordarchaeia archaeon
GAAGGCTATATTCCCCTTTAATGGGGCCTTGCTTGCAAACGTCGCATTCAGGGGAGTATGCGTGTCGGCTATGCCAACGACATTCGGCCCAAGCATCTTCATGCCGTACTCCCTGACGATGGATAGAAGCTGCTCCTCAAGTCTAGCTCCCTCATAGCCCGTCTCCTTGAAGCCGGCGCTTATAACAATCATGCACTCGACGCCAGCCTTCCCGCAGTCCTGAGCCACCTCCGGTACAAACTTGGCCGGAACAGTCACAACAGCCAGGTCAACTTTTTCCCCTATAGATTCGACGCTAGGGTAACATGGCAAACCGAGAATGTGGTCAGCGTTAGGGTTCACCGGGAAAACTTTGCCGGGGTATCCACCCTCGACAATGTTCCTTAGAACCTCGTATCCGACCTTCCCTCTGCTCCTAGATGCTCCCACTACCGCTATGCTCGAAGGCCTAAACAAAGCTCTAATGTCCCTCAAGAAGCTCCCTCTCTTCCTCTTTTCCTAGAAGGCATCGAAAAGTCCCAGGGTTGGTAAGTCCCCTATAATTATTTTTCCTTCGGCTCCATCCAAAAGCACCTTGCAGCGTTTGCCCTTATAACTGTAATCTATCCTCCATATTGGAGCGTGGAGGTAGCACACTTCCCCGACTTTGAAGTCTGTTTCGTGCTCTATAACTCTGTCGACTTCTTTTCTTGCGAGGTATATGTGGTGCTCCACGACCTCGACTTTAGCCCTTTCAACTGCCTCGTCCTCGCCGAACTCGGCGTTAAGGACTTTAGCGTGCTCCGGGATCTTGGTGAAGTCATAGGGCATCTTACCCCTCAGAGGCACGTCGTACTCCCTAGCCGGGAAGTCGGCTGCTCTCTGAGCAATCACCACCCAGTCATACTTACCCCTTATCTTCCCCTCTTCGACATGTCCTGTACCAATCCTCTCAAAAACACCCTTAAACTTGGTTGTAGCTTCTATAGGAACCACCCAGAAGGGGTAGACGAAAAGGGTAACCTCATCAAACTTAGCTTTCCTGGATAGGTTCCTCGGGGCCAGAAAGCTCGATGACATCCAGCCCCTAACTACCTCTACAGCTTCTTTTTCGTCTTTAATGTTAAAGGGTAGAAGGGCATGCTCCAACGTGAAAGGCCTGTGATGAGTGAGGACTGTGGTATAACCACAGTAGCTGCACGTCGCGACATAGTCTCCGGCCTTATAGCTGAGAGGCGCTCCACAATGATCACACTTAATGACCACTTTCAATGATGAACCCCGACATGGAAGTTATACGTTAAAATTTGCTAGAAACGTTATATATACCATACGCCTCTTTGAGTACCTATGAAAATGTTTCCGTGAGGCGCATTTTTAATGGGTCGGCTTTTCTACCTTAAAGTCAGGATGGTAGTGGCCACCGCCGCCATGTTCCTGTTAACGTTCGCATTTTTCCTTGGGGTCAGCATGATAGTCAAAGGACTTCCCATCAACATCACGAGCTTCCTGCCAGGTGCTGAAGAATCGGGCACCAGCACCTTCATTAGTTCCCTCGGGGTCGGAGCAAGCATCCCTGTCTTTCCCTTACAAGAGGCAGGAAACTTCTTTCAGATACCGGAGTCGTACTGGAGAGACACCTTTCTTCTAAGTTGGATGCTTCAAGAGCTTCAGTGGAGCTGGCTGTTTGATCCATATGTCATGGGCGGCCTAGCTGCCTTAACAGTCTTCTTCATGTTTTTCGAGTGGCTTGCAGGCCCATCAATCGCCTTCAGAGCCCTAGGAGCAAAGTACGTATCTCCTGAAGATGCTCCATGGCTCCACTCAACAATTGAGGAGCTGGCTAAGAAAAGCGGCATACCTAAACCACGCGTCGCCATCTCGCGCTACTCTTTCCCTAATGGATGCGTCTTTGGGAGAACGCTGGGTAGCTCAACGCTGGTCGTCACAGAAGGTTTGCTCAAGGAGCTCAATGCCGACGAGGTAAGAGCCGTCATAGGACACGAGCTCGGCCACTTAAAGCACAAGGACTGCATAGTTTTAACCCTGCTAAGCGCTATACCAACGCTTTGCTTCATAATATTCACTCTAGCTTTCTCCGGGCTAAGAGTCACATATAGGCCGCGCGGTAAAGGAAGCGGATGGGCAATAGTTCTTCTCGTCATAGGAGTGATCTCCATCTTAGCGTACTTTGTAACCTTACTGGTGGTGAGGTATCTGAGCAGAATGCGCGAGTTTTACGCTGACGCCTACTCCGCTTACACGACCAACCCATCATACATGAAGAGCGCGCTGGCAAAAATTGCCTATGGCTTATCCACGAAGCAGGTGGAGGTTCACGGCGCTAGAGCCTTCTTCGTCGAGGATCCAGCTGCGGCGTCAAAGGAGATAAACGAGATAATGCGTAACCTTGAGGAGCACGACCTAAACAAGGACGGTGTACTGGACGAAAGGGAGCTTCAAATAGCAATGGAGAAAGAGGCGGCGAAAAGCAGGTGGAATAGACTCAACATGCTCTTCTCAACACACCCACCGACATTCAAAAGGATACTCCTTCTATCCATAATAGAAAAAGAGCTTAGGGCAGGCCGCTTCTCCTCACAGAACATCTACAGGCACATCTAACTCCTCCTCTTTCTTCTCTGGTAAACTTTCTTAGCCTCATAGAACGCTATGATGCTACTTGAGGCGGCGATTATGAACATCCAGTCTAGTGCCGTTATAGGGTAAGTTTCGAACATCGGCTGAAGGGCGGGGACGTAAACAACGACGAGCTGCAAGGCAAACGCTATCGCGATGGACAGTATGAAGTACTTGTTCGAGAATGGGTGCATTTGGAAGAGGGATTTATACTCCGACCTGTAGTTTGCTGCGTTAAATATCTGGAAAAGTATGAGTGTTATGAAAGCTATTGCCTTAGCCCTCTCGTAGTTACCTGAGAACGGTGTTCCGAGCTCCATCGAGTAGAGGAGCAGCGTTACGCAGCTCATCACTAAGCCGCAGCCTAGCAGCTCTAGGATGGAGCCGCGCCCTATAAATGGGGCCTTGGGATCTCTTGGGGGTCGTCTCATCACATCCTCCTCTGGGGGTTCAACAGCTAAGGCGAGTGCCGGGAAACTGTCGGTGACAAGGTTTATCCACAGTATCTGGGCTGCGGTTAATGGGAGGGGGAGACCTATCATCATGGCGATGAATATTGTTAGGAGCTCCCCTATGTTTGAAGCCAGCAAGTAGTAGACAGTCTTCTTTATGTTGCTGTATATTGTGCGCCCCTCCTCCACAGCCGAGACTATGGTGGCGAAGTTGTCGTCGCTGAGCACCATGTCGGCCGTCTCTTTGGCTACGTCGGTTCCAGTCACCCCCATTGCTACCCCTATGTCTGCCTTCTTGAGGGCTGGCGCATCGTTCACCCCGTCCCCCGTCATCGCAACCACATGTCCCCGTCTCTTGAGGGCAGACACTATCTTGAGCTTATGCTCAGGGGAGACCCGCGCATAAACCCTCACTTTCTCAACAACTTTTTCCAGCTCGTTAACATCTATTTTTTCTAGCTCAGTCCCTGTCATCGACAAGTCGTTTTCCTCAAAAATGCCGACCTCGCTGGCGATGGCTCTAGCCGTCAACTCGTTGTCGCCCGTTATCATAACGACCTTTATCCCTGCACTCTTACACTTCTCAACAGCACTCTTGGCCTCGTCCCTTGGAGGATCCATCATGCCAACCAGTCCTAGGAAGACCAGCCCTTCCTCAACCTCCTTCTCCACGTAGGCGTCCTTGACTTCCACCTCCTTGTATGCCACAGCCAGAACTCTCAGCGCCCTCTCAGCCATCCTGCGGTTCCCATCTAGAATTCTTTCCCTCTCCTCGTCGCCTATCTCCCTTAAAGCCCCATCCACAAGCATCATGGACGATAATCCCAAAACCACTTCAGGAGCTCCCTTAACACATACAATGGCCCCACCATTCCACAGGTTAACTGTATCCATCCTTTTACGCTCAGACTCAAACGGGATCTCAAATATCCTAGGATGCTTCTCTCTCAAGTCGTCCACCCTTATCCCTAGATTTTCGGCCGCCACCAGCAAGGCACCCTCTGTTGGATCCCCAATAATCTTCCACCTGCCCCCCTCCCGCTTCAGTTCAGCGTCATTACAGAGCGCAGCGACCTCAAATAGAAACCGCAGGTGCTGGTTGCGTCCTTCATCTAGCGCTGCGTTTTCCCGACTTGTAAGCGAGATCATTTGGTGAGGAATATAAACCTCCCTAACCGTCATCTCATTTTTAGTTATCGTCCCGGTCTTATCGCTACATATGACAGTCGCGCAACCCAGCGTCTCGACGGATGGTAGCTTCCTGATTATAGCATTCCTTCTTGCCATCCGCTGCACTCCCAAAGCTAAGGTGATTGTAACTATTGCCGGCAAACCCTCAGGCACAACGGCTACAGCCAAGCTCACCGACGCTAAGAAAATCTTCAGAATCTCGATCCCCCTCATCAACCCGGCGAGGAATATTATGCCACAAGCCAGCACAGCAGCCAAGCCAAGCTTTCCGCCAAGCTCCCCCATCCTCCTCTGAAGAGGCGTCTCCTCCTCCTTAACAGTCTGGACGAGGGCGGCAACCCTCCCAAACTCGGTGTTCATTCCAGTTGCAACAACAACTCCAACCCCTCTTCCCCTAGCGACGACGGTGCCCATGTAAGCCATATTAGCCCGGCTACCAAGTGGTGTGTCCTCGCCTAAAAGTACAGATGCATACTTAACGACTGGAACAGACTCCCCGGTAAGGGCGGACTCGTCCACTCTGAGATTCACTGCCTCGATGAGCCTTACGTCAGCAGGAACCCTATCCCCCGCCTCCAGCAAGACAACGTCGCCAACCACAAGCTCCCTAGCATACATCTTCCTCTTTTCGCCATCACGAACAACGGTGGCCTGAGGAGCAGCCATCTTCTTCAAAGCCTCAACAGCCTGCTCAGCCTTATACTCCTGGTAGAAGCCCAAAACAGCGTTCATGAAAACTATGAACATTATAACGCCAGTGTCAGCTAAGTCTCCAAGAGCGAGGGAGATCAAAGCGGCAACCATGAGAATCAGAATTAGAACGCTCTTAAACTGGTTTAAGAAGAGAAAAACCGGGTGACGCTTCCTTACCTCCTTGATCTCATTAAAACCGTAAACCTTAAGCCTCGCCTCAGCCTCCGCCTGCGATAAGCCATGCCTACTAGAAGCAACTATCTCAAGAGCTTCATCAATAGTGAGCGAATGCCAAGCCTTCTCCATCGGACAGCCACCCTTAAGAATGCTGAAAAGGTTATCCTAAACGTTTTTGCTTTTCTTAATAAGGATATCGAAGAAAATGGCAACCTTCACGACCCCTTTCTAAATTGCCGCCGTAGTTAGCAGTTTCTAAGTAGGAAGGTTTAAATAGTTGTAAGTATAGATAAGTTATCGATGAGCCTT
>JAHAWR010000109.1 GCA_018383835.1 Candidatus Jordarchaeia archaeon
CCCTGACGGGGGGTGAGGCTGATGTGGGCTCCGGTGAGCTCGTGAGGGGCTTTGAGGCTTGTGAACCCCAAGGACTAAGTATGGATCAACACTTACCCATACTTAGTCTGGAACCCTGAGCTACTTCCCTTCGAGGTTCTAAACGCGCTAAAATATAGTGGACTCTTTGGAAGAGAGGAACTTAAAAGTGCCGCCATTTCGCTCTCGAACTACCGAATGGAGCTTCACCCCTTAGTGGGATCACTCGCCGAAAAAACAATAGAAATAGCCATGGACGAGAATATAACGATTTACGACGCATCCTATGTAGCACTAGCAGCGATTCTAAACACGAAACTATACACTGCTGACAAGAAGCTCGTGGAAAAACTCGCGCAAAAGTACGACATATGCCACATATCACAGGCACAATGAAAGACGGAGGAAAACCTTTTAGGTTAAAATTTGATTCATCTGCAGTTCTCTTGCAGTCGCCTACTTTCGCCAGGCTCCACATATGGTGGCGCTAAGGGGCTTCATGGACGTGTCCCGTCGAGCATAAAAAGTGAGATGCCACTTTATCTGAGAGCCCCCAAAGTAAGAGGGCGTCGTTTAGAGCCAGCCCTTTTCTTTCCAGTATTCGTAGTCTTTCTTGAAGAAGTCTTTTCCTTCCAGTATGAGTTTTCTGAGGGCTTGGAACTCCTTTGACTTCGCCATAGCTACTTCCCAGTCAAACGTTCGCCTCTCCTTTATTGCTTGGATCATTTCTCTGCCCAGGTTTGCGGCTTTTCCTAGGTCTTCCTCGGAGACGTCTATTATGTTTCGCGCTAGGGCTGTCACCGTGCCGACCGGGTATGCGCCCTGAGCCATGAGGAACATGAGCATGTAGCGTGCAACAGCCTCAACGTCCCCGACGCCCAAGTAAACCGATATGGCTGCAGCGTACTTCCCGTGCAGGCTGGGCCTGTGCCCCATGGGGAGGCACCTGTCGATGAAGTTCTTCATGAGCCCCGTCACATGGAAAACATAGACGGGGCTAGCCATCACTATGCCGTCAGCTTTCATCATCTTCCCTTGAATAAGCTTCACATCGTCTTTCTGGGGGCACTCTCCCTCGACGAGGCAGCGCCCGCAACCTCTGCAATAGTTGACCCTGTAATTCTGTAGCAGAACTATCTCGGTTTCGGCGCCCAGAGACTCGCACTCCTCAAGCATTCTCCTTGTAAGCCTGTAGGTGCAACCCCAGTCCCTGTGGGGGCTTCCAACTATCGCCAGAACCTTCACATAGAACACCCCGAAAAGAACCGATAAAACACTAAAGGTTTTCCCTTAAAAAATCTTTTTTAGTGAAGCTTGTGAGGTGGACAAAAACACTCGAAAACGACTCCGTTACTACGGTGGTTATTTTGCTCAATTAGAAGGCTCTTGATGCGGCTTAGAGGATGAGAGAGCTCCTCCTAAGTCTTCCCAAGGAGAATAAGAGGCGTTGGGAACTTTTAAGCATCGAAGTTAAAAACCATCAGCCTCCCCTGCAAGGTCGTATTTTGAGGTGCGCATACTTTGTTTAAGCAAGAGGCTTCAAAAAGAAAACTTTTAAAAAATATATGTAGCATATACACTTATTGCGAATTGAGATATTGGGGAGGTTGGGTGAATTGAGTGTTTTGAAGGGGTTCCCAAGCACCATGATGGATGACTACCAGTTGAACGTGACTAAAATCCTGGAGAACGCGGCCAGAATTTACGGTAAGAAGGAGGTTGTCTCGAGGCGGGTGAGTGACGGCAGCATTTTCCGCTACACGTATAAGGATGCATGGGAGAGGGTTCAGAAGCTTGCAAACGTTCTGGTTAATGAGCTCGAGGTTAAGCCGGGAGACAGGGTCGGCGTCATAGGGTGGAACACCCACAGGTTCTTCGAGCTCTATTTCGCTGTGCCGGGAGTGGGGGCGGTGGTGCACGAGCTAAACCTCAGGCTTCGCCCAGACGACTTAACTTACATAATAAACCACGCGGGCGACAAGGTGCTCTTCTTGGATGACGGGTTGGTTAGGCTGCTGGTTGAAGGCATTAAGGACGAGCTTAAAACTGTTGAAAAGTTCGTTGTCATGAGCGACAGCAAAGAGGTTGAAACAAGCCTTAAGCCAGCATACAATTATGAGGCGCTGATGGATGGTGCTAAACCAAGCTACAAGTTTCCGGTGATAGATGAGCGCAGCGGAGCAGCGATGTGCTACACCACAGGGACAACTGGGAGGCCGAAGGGCGTCGTCTACAGTCACAGGGCACTGATACTCCACTCTATAGTGGCAGGTCTGCCGTCCACCATAAACGTGAGTGAAAGGGACGCTATGCTCGTATTGGTGCCCATGTTCCACGTTAACGCGTGGGGTATGCCCTACGGCGCCCCAGCGGTTGGGGCGAAGCTCATCTTCCCGGCGCAGTTCTATGCACCAGACATGGTTCTCGAACTCGTAGAGAGGGAAAGGGCAACAATAGCAGCTTCGGTTCCAACGATATGGCTCATGGTGGTGGACTACCTCAAGAAGACGGGTAAGAAGGTCGATCTCACAGGGCTCAAGATAGTGTTCGGCGGTAGCGAGCCGCCACTAGCCCTAATGAAAACCCTAGCCGAGATGGGGGCAACGGTGCAGCATGCTTGGGGCATGACTGAGACCACGCCTCTCGGGACAGCAAATATAATCAAAAGCTACCTTAAAGAAACGCTTTCAGAGGAGGAGAAGTGGCAGCTAATGACAAAGCAGGGACTAGTAGCACCTCTACTGGAAGTCAAGATCGTTAATGAGGTGGGCGAGGAGCTTCCATGGGACGGAAAGACACCTGGAGAACTCCTCATAAGAGGCCCATGGATAGCCAAAGAGTACTATAATGATGAGAGGTCTAAGGACGCGATCCTAGACGGGTGGTTCAGGACGGGTGATATAGCCACAATAGACCCTGAAGGATACGTCAAGCTCGTTGATAGGGCGAAGGATCTGATCAAGAGTGGAGGGGAATGGATTAGCAGCGTTGACCTCGAAAACGCCATAATGGCGCACCCTGGCGTCAAGGAGGCGACGGTGGTCGCGGTTAAGCACCCGAAGTGGCAGGAAAGGCCCTTAGCGGTGGTGGTGCCGAGAGACGAGTATAAAGGTAAACTGACGAAGGAAGAGATAATAGATTTCATCAGGCCGAAGTTCGCAAAGTGGTGGCTCCCAGACGACGTGGTCTTCGTGGACGAGATACCGAAGACCAGCGTAGGCAAATTCGACAAAAAGGTATTAAGAGAGAAGTTCAAGGACTACAAGCTACCAACGGTAGAGTAGGATTCTCCCAAGCGGGAGCCATCCATCCCCCCTTTTATGTTTCTAGTGGTGTGCTCTTTTCGATGCAATCCTTGTGTCTCTTTAGCATCTCATCTATCACCTGTTTCAGGTCTTCCTTTGGCATGAAGCCCACGACCTGGCCGACCGGTCTCCCAGCGCAGAAAAAGACTAAAGTGGGTGTACCCATGACGCCGTAACTCATTGCCAATTTACGGTTTCCCAAGCTTTGAAACACATTGAGCTTCACAAACTTAACTTTCCCCCCATACTCCTCTGCAAGCTCGCCTATTACTGGATCCAGCATTATGCACCATGGGCAACGCTCATGCCAAAAGTCTACGAGAGTCAGCACATCGGACCTTAAAACTTCGCGCTCCCAGTTGAACTCGTCCACATCAACAGCGACCATTCAGACACCCCAATAATTCCGGAAGCCCCGATAGGGGTAAAATTGAGGGGGGACGGAGTTATAAATTTTTCTGAAGCTTTTCGGCCTGCAGCACCCTGTCTAGCGTTAGCTTGTATTTCGCTAACAACACTGCGGCTTTCGCCGCTCTTTCAGGAGTGGGGTAGACCGGGATCTCCCCCTCCTCAAGGACTTTTATCTCGCTTCTCACCATGTCGCGCGGCGCGTGGACGGCAACCACTGCTGGTTTACCGGCTTCTCTGACCAGCTCGACGAGCACCTCGGCGAGTGGTGGAACAGCCGGGTGATATAGCTGAAACATGACGAGCATGTCCACGTTTCCGTCATTCAAGGCGAGCCTTATGGCCTCTATGCCTGCTCTTGGATCGTAGGCGAAGGCCAAATCCACGGGGTTCGACCTAATGGTCATTGGGGGGAGAATGTTCTCTATCCTCCTCCTGGTCTCCTCCGTGAACTCTGGTAACTCCAGCCCGCTACTCTTGCAGATGTCAGATATTATTATGGCTGGCCCAGCTTGAACTGAGACGACGGCAACCCTACTGCCTCTTGGAATCTTCGTGAGCGAGAAGGCATTAGCTGCATCAAACAGCTCGGTGACGCTGTCGACAGTTATGACTCCTGCCTGCTTAAAGAGGGCGTCATATAGCCTGTAGTCTCCGGCCATCGACCCTGTGTGCGAGAGGGATTCACGGTCAACTTTGGCTTTCCCAACCTTGTACACTACTACGGGCTTGGCTTTCACGGCATCTTTGGCGGCGTCGAGGAAGCTGCGCGGGTCATCTAGCCCCTCTACGTGTAACGCTATAACCCTTGTTTTCTCGTCTTGGGACAGGTACCTTATCATTTCGGGGAAATCAATGTCGCACCTGTTTCCGAGCCCGACCGCCAAGCTAACTCCTAACCCCTGCGTTATAGCCTCGTAGCAGAGGAGGTGGCATACCCCCCCGCTCTGAGTCACTATGGCGACATTTCCGGCCTTAAGCTCGCCGAGCACGTCGGTGAAAGTGGCGTTGACGCTTGCCCAAGGGTTCACGAAGCCGAAGGTGTTTGGGCCAAGGATCCTCATGCCCGAGCGGCGAGCCACGCTAGCAACTTCCTCCTGAAGATTTGCGCCCTCGCCTCCGACCTCCCTGAACCCCGCTGTTATGATGACGGCGCCCTTAACACCCTTCTCGGCGCACTCCTTTATGACGCCGAGAACCTGGGGAGCCGGCACTACGACCACAGATAAGTCGACTTCGCCCGGCACGTCGAGGACTGACGGGTAAGCCCTCAGCCCCTGAACAACGCTGTGTCCTGGATTAACGGGGTACACCTTGCCCTTGAAGTGGAGCAAGCTCTTAAGGCAGTAATAGCCCATCTTGAAAGGGCTGTCGGACGCGCCGATCACAGCGATAGACTTAGGGTTAAACATTCCCTTAAGGGACTCGAAGCTTCCAGAGCGGCTCAACACTCACTCCTCCGAAGCACACACCACATAAACAG
>JAHAWR010000010.1:0-6964 GCA_018383835.1 Candidatus Jordarchaeia archaeon
GGAGGCCGGGAATGCTCATTTGTCCCGCATGCAAAAAGAAGATGAATCCTTTCACCGGGAAAGTTATAGATTAGTCTTTGGGGTGGCGTAGTGTCCACGTCAGGGGTTATCGATCTAGTGGGAACCGTGGGGGCGCTGCTACTTTTCGTCTTCATAGCAGCGTTTATGGCAGCGTACTCTCTCGGGTTGAGGAAGAATAGAATGCTCCTGGAGGAGTACTACACCTTGGTCAGCGAGTGGGTTAAAGAAGGCTTTAGGGTAATCGATAAAAAGACGTACAGGCTCAGCGGGTTTAAAATAAGGTGTAAGTCCATGGGTGCTCCTTTGGAAAGCTTAGACATCACCCTTTACCTTGTGAGTAGAGAGAACCTACTACACCACTTGGTATCCAAGTTTAAGCCTCACGATGATGTTTTCCTTTGTGAAGCGAACTTCAGGGTGAAACCCCGCTTCTCCATGGAAATAATTAATCCTGAAAGGGTCAGTTTAAGTGGGGGGATGGAGAAGGTCGCAGTTGTCGGCGAGCTAGAGGTGTGGGCATCAGATGCTGATGCGGCCTCAAAGCTTCTTGAGAGAGGTATTCGTGAGGAAATTGAGGAGCTGAGCGGCAGCTTAATTAGGGCTTCGCTCAGGGACGATAGGCCCCACCTTGTTTACTCGTTTACGCCAAGTAAGTCAAAGATTGTTGCCGCCTTAAAGCTGGCTGAGAAGTTTGGAGAGCATTTTAGGCCCGCTAAGCCGAAGCCTAAGATCCTGAAGGGGTGATCCTGCTACCTGGCCTTTCTGAACACTCCCGGCTTTTCCTCTATTATTAGGCCGCTCCTGTGAAGTTTGTCAATAGCTTCGTCTACTTTTTCGGGGGGATAACCTCTCTCAGCGAGTTGCTCAATGACTTTTGCTCTGGGAGTCGATGCTGAAATGGCTTCAATCACTGCCCTGTCTAAACCGGCGGTCTGCACTGCCTCAAAGGTTTTCCCCGACTTAGAGGCTGGGCCCGCATACTTAACGGTCCAAGGTGAGGGGAAGAAAACAATACCTTTCATTGCTAGTTGCGGCAGCTTCTCTTTAACCCATTCGTTGTCCAAGCCACAGTCTGCGCAAAGCCTCTCCAGTTCGTCTAGGGTTACTTCTTTCCCCGAGCAGTGCTCCACAAGCACCTTCACCAACAAAGTCGAGCTTCTAGCCCCCTCCCTCCGAGGTTTTCTTTCAGCCTCCACAAGCTGTTCTTTAAGCACCTTTTTCAGCTCTGGAGGAGCAACTTTAGCGTTACGGGCCCTGACCAGCTCGCTCGCCCTCCTAGCATCACCCACTATTTCTGCGTGAAGCAAATCTATCTTCACTATTTTTCCGCACCGGGGGCATAACCTGCTTTTCTGTGAAGCCGGAGCAAATGTGTAACAACCGCAGTTGGGGCACTTGAAGACCGCGTATCCGCCTCCATTCAAGCGGGCTTCCTCCCACTCAACCGATTTATTTTTAGGCGGAGACCCCTTATTAAAGTAGGAGATATGTGCTAAAATCCGTGTCTCCAAGAGAGGAGAGGTGGGTGTTGATGGACGCAGAGATCCTCGCCGAGCTTAAGGCTTACCTTGACGAGGAGATAGATAAGAGGAGCTATGAGCTTGAGGTACTGAAAAGGATCAGGGAGCTGGTCGAGAAGGAGCTGAAGGAGGCGAGTTTCAAATCTGCAGCCGAACTTGTGGAGAGAAAAGCGGAGGAGAGGGTTATACCTTTACTGTCCAAGGACGGGAAGGTGACACTCGCCGAGCTACACGTTGAAAAAAACAAGATTAGAATAGTTCCTTCAGCAGACCTAAAGGTTCACCATAGTTCTCCTCCAATAGCATCGTTCCTAGTTGGGAGGGTTTTGGCCAGCATGGTGGAGGAGGATAATCGACTAGTTGATGAGGGAAATCTATCTGACGACGAACGGCTAAGGTACGAGGTCAGCGTTTCAGGTGACGTGATAAAGGAAATAGTTATCACAAATTACAGGGATCAGCACAGGCTAAACAGGATAAGGGAGGCAGCGAGGTGGTCCTTCCAAAAGGCTTACGAGCAGGTGGGACGAAAATAAGGGGGAGGGGAATGTTCCACGATTCTTTTCCGGGGGGAAACATTTTCCTCCTAGGCGAAGAGGAGACGAGACTCGTCAGGGATGCCTACAAGTTCTTCATTAAAAACGAAGTCGAAGAGGCGCTCTCCGTATATGCTACTGCCATACTGAAGAGGTACGTCGAGGCGGTGGGGATACCGAAGGAGAAAGAGGCAGCATATGTTGCTGCAATGTACTTGGCGGGCAGACACCCGTTCTCTTTTCCTAACTCCGTTTCGAAGGAGGAATTCGCTGAGAGGTTTGGGCTTAAAGCGAGCAGCCTCGAATGGTACACTGAGAGCATATCTGAAAAGTTAGGATTCATAAAGATATATGATTACAACCGCTTCCCCTACTACATAGACCCTGAAAGCGTGATAGGAGCGGTGCTAAAATCGGTAGTTAAATCGACAGTGGAAGAGATAAGTGTCCGCATGATCCTCGGCATAGAAGTCATGAGCGAGGAAGACGTAGTTGAGGAGCTGGTTGAAAGGCTGGTCGATAAGCTCAAAATAGTTCCACCAGTATTCAAAGGCGAAATGCATAGAGTTATCAGGAATTTGATGAGGGAAGAGTTAAAGAAGGCGGGGAAAAGGGAGCGTTGAATGTAAAAATACCATATGTGAGAATCAAGGGGAGAGAGCTGCCACGTGTCCTGCTTGGCACATCACCCTTCCTGGGGGCAGGGCAGTTCGGCGTAAAAGCTTATGAGTACTACAGGAAGTTTTTCAAGAACCCGGCTAGGGTAACGGAGCTAGTGGCGGGCTGCATAGAAATTGGCGTTAATGGAGTGCAACTTGTCGCATACCCTCAAATAGGAGATGCTGTGAAGAAGGCTGAGGAGAAGAAGGGTGCCCGCCTCAAAGTTGTGGGGAGCTTGCCTTTCGACATGCCTAGTCAAGCCCTAAAGTACCTTTCAGAGTTCGACACAGTTGCTGCACTACTGCATGGAGAGCAAACCGACAAGCTGAACATGGAGGAGAACAGAGCTTGGCTGAAACGCATAGAAGACGAAGGGTACCTTGTTGGTGTCGCCACGCATAACCCGGCTAGAACGCTTCCAATCGTCATCAGGGAACTCGAAGTAGATATAGTGATGATGCCACTAAACAAAGCTGGCTACATGATGGGTGGGATGAAAGGGGAAGAATTTATGGAGATAGTTGAGAGTAGCGGTGCTAAAGTTATAGCGATGAAGCCCCTCGCGGCAGGCAAGATAAATCCGAGGGAGGCGATGGGATACGTTTTCTCCCTTAAAAACGTGGCCTCGGTGGCCGTTGGAGTCGCATCACTCAAGGAAGCAGAGGAAACATTCTCCGCCGCTGCTACCGCCCTATCACGGCTGAAAGAATAGGTGCGAAACGTAGACCCACTCGGAATTTTAGCAAGTTCCGTGGCCACTAGTAGCTATTCAAGCTTAATGGTTGCTAGCTCGTAGCAGTATATTACTCGCGAGACAACAGTCCAGGCGTCGAGAGGTTTGTCGTAGATGGATATCTTTTCGTCAGCCAAGGATTCCGTCTGGTCAAAAAAAGAGCCGTGAGGAAAGCCGCCGACTATTGCGGCCACCCTACTTAGAGAGGACAGACTTCTCATGTACTCATCTAGCCTAACTCTCACACCTTCTTCGCAGAAAAGGATGACTCTCTCCGGGTTTATCTCTTTCATGAGGGATGGAAGCGTCATGTCCTTGAGTGTTAGAAGGGGGGTTGAACCTAGGGGAACCTGTCTGTGCTCGTACAGCTGCTCCATCAATCCAACGAAGCGGTTGTAGTTCCTCGGTAGCCTTACTTCGGGGTTAACTTCGATCACCTTGTCATTCAGTGTGTGGACGTAGACTTTCAATTGTCCCTCCATGTTGAGGGGGGTCCTCAAGGCACATAGAAGAGAGATATGAACTATGTCTGGGCGTCCTCTCCTTTCTCCCATCGGCAGCTTCCTCACAAGGTGAGGGAAAAGTGAAGAGTCAAGGATAAGTTTTGATGGTTCCTTTTTCCTCTTCTTCGCTATTTTGAGAATGGCGGGCGCGCTTTGGAGGCTGGCAGGCACTGTTTCTAAAGCGGACTCGGCAAGAATTAGAAAAAGCAATTTCAAGCCCCCCGTTCAACTGTAATAAGATTTTTAGGTATGGTAGGAGAACCAAAGGAAAAGAAAAACAAAAATTTTTTGTCAGGTGGAGGTTACGGCACAGAATGGTTCGACTTAAGAAAAAACCGAGCGCCGAGGAAGTTAGGGGGATAGCAGCTAGCAGGATAAGAACTCTGATGATGCTCGCAGAGAAGGTTTTCCTAGAAGACCGCAACCTTGCCCAAAGATACGCTGACCTTGCTAAAGCAATAGGTGCAAAATCAAAGGTTAGGCTGCCTAGGGCTTTACGGCGCAGAATATGCCGCTACTGCGGAGCCTACCTCTGGCCCGGAGTCAACTGCAGAGTACGACTAAGAGTAAATAGAGAGCCCCACATCGCGCTCACATGCCTCAGCTGCAAACGCCAAATGAGAATATACTACAAAAGATCAAGAAAAAGACAAACAGAATAGTTATTTCAAAAAGAACGTACAGCATTAGTTTCTTCTAAGCATCTGTCCGCCACGTGAAGTACCGCTGGAACAAGTAAAGTGGGAGGGAATCCGAGGAGGCTGGGCTACAGGAAGATACTTGACGATAAAAGAATAAAGAAAGAAGCGTTGTTTTGAGAAGCTGAAACCTTATTTAGTGAAAAAAGATATATTTTCATTTTGCCCTTTAGGTTTGATAGAATTAATTGATTTAGTGGTCGTTGCAATGATTAGGAAGGTTTTGATAATTCATAGACTTTCTGGTGTCCCTCTCTTGGTTGTTGATTTTAATCGCTCGAGCCTTGGGTCTGATGACGCGCTTCTCAGCGGTATGCTAAGGGCATTGGAGGGGCTCGCTGAAGAATTAGGGATAGGGGAGTTCAGCTCATTTAAGACGACGGACGCCATGTTTCTCGTTACCTTGCTTAAACATGTTCTCGTCGCCTTATTACTAGATCACGAAGACGATGTCGAGTACTATAAGCAGTTTGCGGTTGAGATAGCGTGGACCTTTGAGGCAACCTATCGCCTTGATAGCTGGGATGGAAATGTGGAACGCTTCTCAGAGTTCAGAGAGTGGATCATATCAATGCTGGAAAAGAGGACTTGGAAGGAGATGCAGGGGAATGCTAGGGAGCTACCAGAGGGGGTTGCGGGATACGTAGTGTATGATAAAGTTAACCACCGTTTCTGGGCGAACCTTAAAGTAAAGGTGAACATTATAGGGCTGATAAACTCGTGGGAAGCAACGACAGGAGAAGTCGTTGAGGCAAGTGGCGAGTCTCTAACGTACGTCTCTACTAAGTTGAAGCGCACTCCATTCGGTGTTATAGGCATCCTGTATAAGTCTCTCCTGGAGAGGGATGTCGAGCGATACAAAAAGCTTTTTGAGTTCATAACGGAAAATGCAGATAAGACATTCCTCCTTGTGAAAGAGACTTTAAAGGCGGCGGAGTCGCTTTTCGGTAAGGAAGCAGTAGAAGAAGTGAGGAGAAACGAAGGAAACATGCTTTTAGAGGTCTTAAGCTTCCATGAGAACCCACTTACCTTCCTAGAACTTGTCCGCAGAATGAGTATTCGGGGTGTAGTTTTGTTAAAATAATTTATCGGGAGATTGTGGGGAATGAATAAAAAGATTGCTTTCCTGTATGAAGTACTGAAGTCTCCTCGTCTCTTCCTCGAGCAATTGAAGGTTCTTAAGGATATAAATAAGTATATGAGACTTATTGCAGTGGATGCTCTGGCTCCTGCCCTGAGCCGGCTCCAAATTGGAGAAAGCGTGGAGCTTGACGCATTCATGAAGGCAGAGGAATTCGTTGACCGCCCCCTCCTTACGGAGATACTAAGACTGGTGGAGGAGGAGGGCATTGTTAAGGTTAGGGAGGGAAAGCTTACGCTTCTAAGGTACCCCCCGAGGAGTCCCTTCCCAGATGCCATAAACAAAGCGCATCCCACCATCAGAGAGGCCTTTGGAACCTTTATAGAGCCAACCATAAGAACCGTCAGGGAGAGGCTTTCAGGTAAGGCTACTAGAG
The DNA here is from genome assembly GCA_018383835.1 of Candidatus Jordarchaeia archaeon. Lineage (GTDB taxonomy): Archaea > Asgardarchaeota > Jordiarchaeia > Jordiarchaeales > Freyrarchaeaceae > DTBI01. The sequence goes on from JAHAWR010000010.1 coordinate 6,189, forward strand.
AATTTGATGTCGGCGAGCTGAAAGTCCATTGGAGTATAGCACTCGAAGGAGAATTTTATAGAGTTCAAAGGGAGAAAGCGATAGCTTTTGCGAGGCTCATGGATGAGGCAAAAAAACGCAGGGGAACCTTTAGGGTCTTAGACTATGGCTGTGGTGGCGGAGTGGGAACAGTGCAAATCTACAACCACCTTTCCGGGGCTGTCGATGACTTCGAGGTCGACGGGTGCGACGTGTCAGAGGGGCTACTCGAGGTGGCAAGAGAGGATGTATCCGTCGGCCTCCCCATACACTTCTTCAGTCTAAAAGAGGAAAAGCCATCGGAGGGACTGTATGACGCAATATTTGTATCGCACGTCCTCCACTGGACGGAGGATCCGGCCGGGACGATTGGCGAGCTCAAAAAGTATCTTAAACCGGACGGATTCATCTTCGGCATCGAAAGCACGCTATCAAAGAGGCTATATCCCGTGGACCTCTTCATAAGAATACATGGGGCGAGAGGGTTCCCAACATTCAGCGAACTTAAAAAGTGGTTCGACGAAAACAAAATGAAGCTCGAATTCGAGCCCGTCTGGTTCTCTTTCAAGGCAACGCAGTAACCCCAAATAGCTTTTAAGCGGAGTTCCACTCTCCTTTTCAAGGAAACTTTCCTGAGGAGTTGCTTATGGTGAGGGTGGCGGTCATCGATAAGAACAGGTGTAAGCCTAACGACTGCTCGAAGGAGTGCTACAAGTTTTGCCCTGGGGTGAGGATGAGGCAGGAGACGATAAAAGAAT
>JAHAWR010000010.1:7030-9351 GCA_018383835.1 Candidatus Jordarchaeia archaeon
AGTGTCCCTTTAAAGCGATCCACATTGTGAACCTCCCAGAGGAGCTCGAGGAGGACTTGACCTTCAGGTATGGTTCCAACGCGTTTAAGCTTTACCGTCTACCAGTCCCCAAGAGTAGGAGGGTGACCGGGCTCATCGGCCCGAACGGTGTGGGGAAAACGACCGCTATACGGATCCTCAGCGGTGAGCTCAAACCTAATTTCGGCCGGTTCGACGACCCACCCGACTGGGACGAGATCATAAGGTACTACAGGGGGAGTGAGCTCCAAGGCTACTTTGAGAGGATGGCTAACGGCGACCTGAAGGTTATTCATAAACCCCAGAATATCACGCTACTGCCGAAGGCGGTTAAAGGGGTGGTGGCAGACCTCCTCGAGAGAGCCGACGAGAGGGGGGTCATGCGCGAGCTTGTAAAGGAGCTCGAGCTCGAAGCAGTTCTTGAGCGCGAGCTCGAAGTTCTCAGCGGAGGCGAGCTCCAGCGGGTAGCCGTAGCAGCTGCAGTTTCCCGCGAAGCCGACGTTTACCTCTTCGACGAACCATCAAGCTACCTCGACGTCTGCCAGCGGCTTAAAGCAGCCCGCGTCATAAGACGGCTCGTCGAGCAGGGTAAGACCGTCATATGCGTGGAGCACGACCTAGCCCTAGCCGACTATTTGAGTGATGTCGTGTGCATGTTCTACGGCGAGCCGGGAGTTTATGGCGTGGTCACTCACCCGCATGGGGTCAGGGAGGGAATAAATATCTACTTGGACGGCTACCTCCCCGACGAGAACTTAAGGTTCAGGAACGAGGCCATAAGGTTTCACGTGAACCCTGTCCCAGCCGAGAAGTGGGTGAGCGAGAAGGTAATAGTGTCCTTCAGCGAGATGGAGAAGCACTTCGAAGGGTTCACTCTCAAAGTCGAGGGAGGAGCCGCACACAAGGGGGAAATCGTCGGAATAATAGGGCCAAACGGCATAGGGAAAACGACCTTTGTCAAACTCGTCGCAGGAATAATAAAGCCGGACGCCGGAAGCCCGCCCCCACAGACACTCAAAGTCAGCTACAAGCCCCAATACTTGAAGGCAACCTACGATGGAACAGTTCAAGCGTTCCTCCTAGAAACCGTGGGAAAGAAAGTTTTCTCAAGCGACTTCAAAACGATGGTCCTAGAACCCCTAGAGGTAACGCCTCTCCTAGACCGAGAGGTCAAAAGCCTCAGTGGGGGAGAACTCCAACGCGTAGCAATAGCCGCATGCCTGGCAAGGGACGCCGACGTTTACCTCATCGACGAGCCAAGCGCCTTCCTATCGTCAGAGCAAAGGCTCAACATGGCACGCGTCGTGAGGCGAATCATTGAGAAGTCTGAGGCAACCGCCTTCGTAGTCGAGCATGACATAGTCCTCGTAGATGCAATATCAGACTCCCTTATGGTCTTCATGGGAAAGCCCGGAGTATACGGGGTAGCACACAGGCCAGTCGACCTTAAGACAGGAATGAACATGTTCCTAAGAAATATGAACATCACCTTCCGGAGGGACCCAAGAACAGGGAGACCTAGGGTCAATAAGGAGGGGTCACGGCTTGATAGAGAGCAGAAGACGCGAGGAGCCTTCTACTATGCCGAGGAGAAGCATGTTAAAGAGGAGGCTGGTGAATCATCCTAAAAGCAGGCTGATAGAGTTTACTTGGATGACTTGAGCTATGGTTATTGTAGGAGTTCTGGAGGTGAATGTTGTTATCGCGCTGATTTTTAGGGCGATGTTGGGGCTTACTGGTTCGTCGGAGTAAAATGTTAGCTGTATTATTGCGACCTTACTTGTTCTTTCGTATGCCACGTTAAATGATGAAATGACGGCCCCAGTCACCCATGCCTGTGAGTACGCTGCTATTGATGCTATAGGCGTGACGCGTGATTGCTCGTATATTCCTTGTGTTGTGAGTCCGATTGGTATTGAGAGGACGAGGAGGGCCAGAAGAACTGCCACCGCACGTCTCCTCAGCACTCTAACTGCGACCATTCGTCTGCGTGTTACGACAGGCTGTATGCCTTGGAGCCAGAACATTAGGGTGCAGGCTAGGTTTATGCTAAATATATTTATTAGGAGCAGGAGGGCTGAGCCGAAGGATACCATTGGATTTCCTAGCCCTAACCCTATTCCGACGTTCGCGGCGGGAGGCATGAGTGACGCCGCTATGGCAACGCCGACTAGGGCTGCCTCTATTCCGCCGGTTAGGCAGACTGCAGCGGCAAGACCTGAAATTATTGCTAGGACAAGCTCGGCTATTGTTGGCTGAGTTCTAGCTAAGATCTCAGCAGTTAGAGTGCTGAGGAGACGTGC
>JAHAWR010000010.1:9358-11214 GCA_018383835.1 Candidatus Jordarchaeia archaeon
AGGAAGAAGCCTACGAGTATCGCAAGTCCGATCCCTACAAGCTCCGCTTTCACTCCATCCTCGAATATTCTTCTGTTACTCATGACTGTTCCTACGGCTGTGCTTGTTATGGGGCCCATAAGAGGGGAGACTAGCATGGATCCTATTACTACTACGACGTTGTTCGCTAGGAGTCCGAGCGCCGCTAGAACCGCTGATAGGAGTATGAGGACAAGGTAGTTTCCGCTCAGCTTTCCCGACCTTTCGAGCACTGAGAGTATCTCGTCCTTGGATGCTCTTTCCAGCAGGGTTTCTTTGCGCTTCTGAGGCTGGGGTAGGGAGGTGATGGGGGACGTCAAGTACATTGAGCCGTACTCTCTTCCGACCCCGATTGCTTTCAGTTGCTCCATCACCTCTTCTACTTCCCTAACGCCCGCCGCAACTATGATGAATGTGTTGTCCACGCCTGAAATATACGAGTGTTCCCATCCTTCCTCCCTTAAGACGCCTAGAATCTCGTCAGCCTTCTCCCTGGGTACTATCACATGGAGGGCTCTCAAAGCCATGGACACCGCCTCTTCGACTCTCTCACTTAACTTTGATTTTATCCCTTTTCTTTTTCCAGTTTCATTACTTTTGTTATTCCTTTAATCACGTCCTTTACGGCTATAGTACTCTTCTTCTGGAGGGGGAATGATTCCAAGATGATTTTCGGGATGCCGCTCTGCAAGGCTGAAGGTGAGAGATCGGCGAGGAGCGCCTCTACACCTAATGAAGAAGCAATATCTTTTCTTGCACTCGACAAGGACTGGTCGAGAATGACTCTGTCGATTAAGCCCTCGAAAAGATTCGCCAAACCTAGCGGCGACGAGTCAATTCCTAGGATGGAGAGGACTGATCCCGCTTTCGGCGTAACTGGGGGGAGCACGAGTGTTACTTCTCCTTCACACGTCCTCAGGGCGCCGCAAATCTCGGCGTTCCTCTCGATGGGCAGTATGCTCACAGGGTCGCTTGGAGCGATTAAAACACTCTCACTACCCTTAATGTAGCTGAGGGGCTGCTTTAACGGTTTAAAATCCCAGTTAACCTTAACTCCTTCAATCCTTCTCGCCTCCTTGGAAAGGAGAAACTCGAGGAGCCTCGTCTCCCGCCCATTATGCTTTACGTGAACGCTCGGTATATCCTCTGTTAGGGGAAGAACAGTAAAGCCTAGTTTCAGTGCTTCACTAAGAGACGTAAACGAGGAGACAGTGTCCACCCCTCTACCTGTTAACCCCATCCTGAAAATGCTGAACGCGACCATTTCCTCAGGCACAGGGGGAAACACGCTCGTACCAAGCTGCTCCATAAGCTTCCAGCACGCAAACCTAGCGTCATCCGATAGCCTTTCACCGAAGCCTGATGACGCAAGAATAATGCTGTCAGCCTCATAAAAAATTCTTAACCCGGAAAGCATGAAGTCATGCATTGTACCCGAGATCACAGCCAATCCTTCAGCGCGATAATTTCTAAGAAGTGACTTAACAAGTGGATTCACATCAAAGCCACAATAGAGAATTACAGGCAAAGAACAACCTCCACTAAAAAACCGTTCTAAAATGGTAGACGCCGCCGAGTCTAATTATAGGGCATAAAAATAATTTAACCTTTTCCTAGAAGCGCCCATCAGATGGACTCGACAATAAAGAAAATAGTGCTTCATTCCGTGAAGTAGGTGATAATTGACTTGTTTCCCGGGTTTATGGGCCAACGTGACCCAGAGAGGTTTGAACTATGACCCTCTTTAGTCCCGTCCCGAGGAGAGCCTCCCTCACTTCTATCATCTCGTGTGGGGTGGGTTGAATGATGTTTGACCTAAACTCCGGCCTACACTTAAC
>JAHAWR010000010.1:11227-24128 GCA_018383835.1 Candidatus Jordarchaeia archaeon
ATTTCAGGGTTAATGCTGGCTATTTTTTCTCCCATTTCCACCACTTCGTCCATTGTTGGGTGGAAAAACTTGTTGTATGGTACCCCCACTCCCATGAAGAGTTTTTCAGGGTAGTACTCGTCCGCAATGTACTTCACTGCCTCCCATGAGGCGTTAAGGTAGCGCTTCGCCAGCTCCCTATCATCGACTCCCGTGATCAGCTGGAAGGTTTCTAGGCGGAGAGCTTTAAGGTCGGGGCCGATGTCCGTCACGCCAGCCTCAACCAGTTCGTCGATTCTTTCCTTGGTCAGGACGGTTGTGTTTGTGTCAAGGTGTAGTTTAGCTTTCTCGTCGGGGTTAAGGCGACGCAACTCCTTGAAAAACGAGACAAGCCACCTATGGTTAAGTGTTGGCTCGCCTCCACTTATAGCCATCCTCTCGACGCCGTAACGCCTCCTCATCAAACTTAACTTTTCAGCGGCCTCACTAGGGGTCATGAGGGGTAGAGAGCTATTGTATGTTACATGGTAGTTTTGGCAAGATGGGCATCTAAGGTTGCAGCCAGCCGTGAACGCTGCTACTTCTATGTAGCCACCCTTTTTCTTGAGCCAATAGGGTGTTCCGACCCCACCCACTTGGTGCGGGGTGAAGCCCTCAACTATTCTGAGGAGCTGCTTGCCTTCGACGCTTGTCACTATTACATCTCCTTCCCTTATTTTGGTGTGGCATGCAGCTTTAAGCTCACCATTAATTATAACAGAGCAACTGTAGCATCCTCCGGTGAGGCATGGAGCGAACATGGTGTCCTTGTCGGGGAACCTCGAGAACTTATAGCCTAAGGTTTCGAGTACTTTCTTGACTGTTACTTCTCCAATGACCTCGTACTTGACTCCGTCGACTGTCACTTTGACTTTCCCTCTCGGCTGGTCGTCGAGGACAGGCTCACGAGCCGTGAATGGGCATGCCAGGTAGCATGAGCCGCAACCTATACATCTGTCAGGGCTCGGGCAACTTACAATGGTTTCGCAGAAGCCGCAGCCAGTACACCTTCTAGTTTTAACATACTTTAAGTGTAGCGGCAACCATAGTCCCCAAAGGAAGAGTTTAGTGAGGGGGATATTTTTCCTTGTTCCCTTCCTTTATCCTTCATATAGCTCAAGTTTCCTGACGCTTCTTTTTACGGAGATATATATACTGATTGCTCCCAGTATGATGGAGGCTGCGGTTCCTGTTACTTGGAGAGGGACATCCACCGGCGTTACGCTGGTTGCCACGTATGTTAGGGTTTGTCTGATCACTATGGACGTGGGCTGAGGAAGCCATGAAACTGCTTGAAGAAGAGGTGCGATCGCTATCAGGTTGAGAACCCATGGTGTTACTAGTAGGACAAGCATCGCAGACACCACTATTCCGGTCGCGATGAATGTTATGGTGAAGTTTACGAAGTGTCCGAATCCTTTTTCCTTGAAGATGGGTCTTGAGGCGTAGACGCCCACAGCTATGGAAGTGCTGACGCATACCATGAAAAGTAGCACCGCTAGAAGAGGTGCAGGGTTCCCGATGCCTCCCATGGCCAAGTAAAAGAGCAATGCTAGAACGATGGACATTGGGACGCTGAGAATTAGGGCTTCAGCGAGCATAGAATACACTAGGAGTCTGGTGCCTTTAGGCGTCTTTTTTATCATCCAGAGGATGTCCTTGCTGTCTACGAAGATGTATGGGATTATCATTAAGGGGAGGGCGACGCCTGCCAGCACGAAGTAGAACCCCGAGAAAGAAGAGAGGAAGAGCATGGAGAGTTCTCCACTTGTGACGTCTGACTGCATCATTCTGTTCATGAATAAAATTACTAGAGGGAATATGATGATTGATGCAAACCTTGTAACATTATCTGTTTTCCTAGTGAACTCTTTAAGTTGGGAGACCACCATGACGTTTAGCGGGGACGGGAACGCTTTCCTTATCGTCCTATAGAACACGTTCTCTTTCTTTATAATTAGTGTCTCTTCTTTTCCTTCCACTATACTCGTGAACTTTATCCTACTCAAGTAGGCTGCCCCTACTATAAAGGAAAAGGCGAAAAGGGCGAGTAGAAGTGTGAAGCCTGTCCACCCGTCAGGCTGAACTGGCACAAGGAAATACGCGAAGCCGAGTTTCACTACAGCTATGTTGCTTTGGGCAACGGCGAAGTGAATTACGCTGGCGACCCATACCGGAGGCAGAAACCAAAGGCCTGAAGGCATGGCGGATGTGGATGTGGATAGGGTTATTATGCCAGTGCCCATTGCTACGCCCAGGATGACTAGCAATGCTTTCAAAGCAGACTTAACTTTCCCCATAGGTTCACACGTAAAGAGGTACGTTGAGATTAATACTGCAACCCAGATCCCGGTGAGGCTAGCTAAGGTCAAGGCTACAAAAATTAGGGCGACAGCTTGAAACGTCAAGTATAGAGAGAGAGCAACAGGGATGAACATAAAGGTGGAGACGAGGAGAATAACTGGGAGCATGAGGAGATTTACTATAAATTCCCCGACGAGAACATGAACTGGTTTGAGAGGGGAGGAGAGCACCATATCCTTACTAACCACCTCCACCTCCTCCAGCTGTCGGCCGATTGCAGCAAATATCGGAATAAGGAAGGCAAGGGTACCCGTGAGCGCGCCCATTTTCCAAGCATAGGATGTGTCAACAGCAAAAAACAAGAGAGCAGGGTCTAGCTTCAGGGGGAGCGTCAACGTATCCTCCAAATATCCTCTGATTCTGAACTCCAGAAAGAGGGATCTTGAAGCGAGCGGCAGAGCCATAGCCATCGCAGCCACTGCGGAAACCAGCAGAATGGGTAAAACCCTGCGAAGGCGCCTCGTCACTTTCCCTGACATCATCAGGCGGTACTCATTTCTCGCCACAGCCAGCCAAGAGGGCAACTCTCACACCCACTCGATCATGTCCCTACTAACGTTTCTCCCGGTAACTTGGAGGAAGACTTCTTCTAGGTTTTTTGCTCCATACTTTTCCTTTAGCTCATCAGGGGAGCCGACTTCCTTGAGGCGCCCGCGATCTATTATCGCTATTCTTTCACACAGTTCCTCGGCGAGGGGAAGTATGTGGGTACATATGAAAAAGGTTTTGTTGGTTTCAGAGGCAAGCATTTTCACGAGATCCTTCACCATCCGGGATGAAATCGGGTCTAGACCGCTGGTCGGCTCATCCAAGAAAACTATTTCGGGGTCGTGGATAAAGGCGGATGCGAGCAGAACCTTCTGCTTCATCCCCTTACTGAAGCCCTCGAGGAGTTCATCCGCCCTGTCGCCGAGCTCGAAGAAGTCAAGAAGCTCCGCTATCCTTCGCTTCAAAACAGCGGATGGAACATCATAAAGGCTACCCATAAATTCTAGAAACTCGCGCGCTGTAAGCCTCTCGTAGACTCCTGGGACTTCCGGGAGAAGGCCGGTTATCCTTTTAACCACCTCGCTCTCGCTCAGAATGTCATAGCCTCCAACTTTCGCGCCTCCGCTCGTCGGGCGAATAATGCAGTTTAGCAACCTAACAGTAGTAGTCTTCCCGGACCCGTTGGGCCCCAAGAAGCCGAAGGTTTCTCCGCTTAAAACTTCTAAGTTAAGGTTCTCCACTCCTACCCTGAACCCGTAAAACTTAGTCAAGTTAAAGGTTTTGACCGCCTCCAATACAAGGCCTCCAATGCACTGTTGCCGGATAGTTATCATTTTATTACTATCCGTTCCACCTCTGCCTTTAGGGGCTCATAGATGGCTTTCGCCGCCAACAGTAAAGGACGTCACATTATATGTTTTATGGCTATGTTCCAAGCGGCGACTAGAAGTTTATCCGCTTGGAAGCCACACTTCCTACACTTAAAGACATGCTCATTCGGCTTACTCAGCTCGCTACATATCTGGATGTCTTAGAGGTATTTTTGCTTCAACGTTTTCTCTTTTAAAGCCTATCTCTAAACATATTTCGTCTCACCAATGTCTATCTTGATGAACCTCACCTTGCCCAGCTTGACCATCGCTAGGTCCACGCTCTTCTCGTTAACATCGATTCCCACCCCATTCAGCCTTCCTCTCCTCCACAGTCTTCTTGAGAGTAGCATGTAAGTAGGACTCGTTGTCCTTCCTCACGAGCCTTGAACCCCGACCCGCCAGCCCATGAATTAGAGTGATCATGAGCCTTGAAAGGTATTGTGATACGCCCTCTATGCATAGATAACTTCAGGCTTCCCCAGTTAAACCAGAACAGGTGCGTATCGTCCAAGAAAACCACGTTTAAGCCATCAACACTTGGAAGACTAACTTCCCCCTCTAGACAACATCTTATGAGACTTGAACACTATTAAAGCCTGTGTTACAACCGTGTAAATGTAGTGTGAGGAGTAGTTAGGATACTTCAACCTCAAATCCCAGTAGACTGTTTCGTGGAGCCTTTTACATGAAGTTATCTTCAAATGCACAGCTTTGTCTAAGCACGTCTTAACCATTTCGAAGTATGTTTTGAAGAGATCTTCGAGTATAGCTCTATCTTCCCCACTGGGCTCAAGCTTAAACCTGCATGTCTTAGTCAACGACGAGCTTCCTGACGACCTCAACCACCTTCTCATTATGAATTCTTAAACCGTAAAGCCTACCAGCAAAGCCTGAAATAACAGCGATCAGATCCTCAACGAGTTCTTGGTAAACCCTAGACGAGAACACATGCTTGCTGGAAACAATAAAAAGTTTGCCTTTGAAGTGCCGTCTCAGCATAGCTGCCACTGCAAATCCACAAAGGTTTAACTCGCCTGAGATTGGGGTCTTGTATGGGTGAACTATTAAAGCCCTTAGTTTTCCAGTTATGGTTTCCGCTAGGCGCTTTCATGTCACAGACAGCAAGCGTTTGATAGAGCAGTAAGCCCTTGTAAAGTTATTATCTTTGAATGGCGGTAACATGTGAAACTTTATTCTCTAGAAGGTTATTACTTGTTTTCTTTTTCATATATTCTGGTAAATTTGTCGTTCCCTGTTAGTGCAAAATTAATTATTCGTAAAAGTAACTAGGCAAAAAAAATTTAAATGAAACATACATAAGTCAATGAAGGAGCGAGAAAAGCGTGGGGAAGGAAACCGAATTATGATACAGGAGATCCTAGTTCTAAAAGAGGGAGTACCTCTATTCTGGTATGGAGTAGTGGAAAGTGAGTTGAAGGATCCGCTACTGGTCTCAGGCTTCCTTAACACTGTCTTCCAGATAGCTAAGACCGAGTTTAAGGAGGGGATAAGCACAATAAAAATCGGGTCATCCTACGTCCACTTGAAGGAGGTCTCACAAATCCTAGTGGTGGTAGTAAGCGACAGCGAGGACGAAGTAGAAAGAGTCGCGGAAAGAGTTGGTATAGAATTCCTTAAGGAATACGGTGAATACCTAGAAAACTGGAATGGCGAGGTTGGCATATTCAGGGACTTCCGCGAAAAAATAATACAGATACTCGGAAGGAAAGCCACAGCTAGGGAGGAGCTGGAGAACACCTTGAAAAAGATAATAGCTGGCCCATTTTAAGGGGAAGGGGGAAAGGGGACGCTGCCGGGACGAATCGCCTCGTCCTGGCAGCCTCTCCTAACCGTAGTTCAAAAATAACTTACTTGATTTTCAGCTTAGTGTATGCCATGAAGGGTTGCCACTTATCTTCATTGGAAACTGAGCGGTTAAGCGTGATGGGGGTCTGCCACTGCTGATGGAACCCAAGCCGTGGGGGAATGATTTATTGATTACTTCTCCATTTTTATTTCGAGTAATTCCCGCTGCCCCCTGTCAGGTATTCTGACAACTAAAACTTTTTCCTTTTTGAGGTACTCCCACGAAGGTGCCTTCACGGAGGCTTGCTTTAACTCTTCTCCGTTCCACAATACCTTTGCCGGTTTTGTTTCTATACCGTTGAACCTTAATTCATATGTCCTTGCACCGTGGTTGTAGCTTCCCTTTCTCTCGCTAACCTCGAATATTACACTGTCTTCGTTTTTAGTGCAGGTGAATTCGACTAAGAGGAATTCTCCTTCAACGTGATTGAAGCTTACTCCGTCATCCTCGTAGTACTCCACTTTAGATGTTCCTGACGGGTACACGCTGAGCACTAGTGGGTTTATTGGCTTTTCATCAGAATACTGGACTACGCTACGCATGGGGATTATTGCACCGCCTCTGACGAAGAGGGGGCAAACGTTGAGGGGAGCCTCGACTGTGATTGGAAGACCCCCGCTGATTTTTTCGTTTGTCCAGAAGTTGAACCACTCTCCTTTAGGAAGGTATACAATACGTGACTTCGCTCCCTCGTAGAGTATTGGGGCTACGAGCAGCCAGTCGCCAACCATGAACTGTCTCTCGGAGATGTTGCCGTCCATTGTGCCTGAAAGGACGTTTGGGTCATCTGGAAACTCGATGAACATTGCACGCATAACTGGGACACCTGTCAGGGAGGACTGGTAGAAGCAGTTGTAGAGGTAGGGGAGAAGGATGTACCTGAGCTCGATGTATTTTCGGCTTATGGACTCGACCTCGTCTCCGAAAGCCCATGGCTCCTGGTCAGGGGTTCCAGTCATCGTGTGGTTTCTGCAAAAAGGGTAGAATACGCCGATCTGGATCCACCGCGCGAAGAGCTCTGGCGATGGGCTCCTTCTGAATCCTCCTATGTCGACGCCGACGAACGGCACCCCTGAAACCCCCATGTTGAGACACATGGGGATGCTTAGTCTCAGGTGCTCCCAGCTGCTCTCATTGTCCCCTGTCCAGACGGCAGCGTAGCGCTGAATGCCAGCGAAGAAGGAGCGGGTAAGTATAAATGGGCGCCTATCCGGTTGGATGCGAAGCAAACCCTCGTATGTAGCTTTAGCCATAAGTAGACCGTAAGCATTGTGTATCTCCCGGTGGTCTGTAAGTCTGCCGTCAGCGTTATGTACCGCGTCGAGCTGAATTGTATTTTTAAAGAAAACTGATGGCTCGTTCATGTCAAGCCATATTCCTGCCACTCCAACGTCTAAAAGTTCCTTGAAGAGGGATCCCCACCATTCTCTAGCCTTCGAACTGGCGAAGTCTGGAAAGTGGCATGCTCCGGGCCACACGTCGCCCATAAATAGCTCGCCACTCGGAAGGCGGACGAAGTGCCCTTGTGATTTTCCTTCCTCGTAGACGCGATACCCTTCATCCACTTTGACTCCGGGGTCCACTATGACTACGGTCTTGAATCCGTCCCTGCGAAGCTCTTCTATCATCTTCTTGGGGTTAGGGAACCTTTCTTTGTTCCACGTGAAAACGCGAAACCCATCCATGTAGTCTATGTCGAGCCATATGGCGTCGCATGGTATCCTCCTTTTTCTGAGTTCGGAGGCAACCTCCCTAACTCTGCTCTCAGGATAGTAACTCCAGCGACACTGGTGGTAGCCTAGGCTCCAAAGTGGAGGAAGAAAAGGTTTCCCAGTTAGCTCGGTGTAGTAGAAAAGCACTTCTTTGGGTTTTGGGCCATATATGAAATAGTACTCAAGGGGGCCCCTTTCAGCTCCAAACGAGTAGTAGTGTGACGACTCCTTCCCCATGTCGAAGGATGAACGGTGTGTGTTATTGAGGAATATGCCGTAGCTCCTTCCTTCTCTTAAAGCCATGAAGAATGGGACGGAACCATAAAGTGGGTCTGTAGGCGTGTAATGGTACACGTTGTCGGTGTTCCACATTGTCAGCGCTTGGTCGCGCTTGTCGAGGGAGCCAGCTTTTTCGCCGAAACCGAAGTAGTGCTCGTTCTCTGGCATCTCCTTCCAGCACCGAACCTGCTCCCCGTCCCACCCCATTCCCTTGCCTAAATCATCACGATTGATCATCCAGCCGTCATGGTCGTAAAACTCGAGCCTGCATGGGTTCCTACGAATATTTAAAGACAATTTTTCAGTTGAAACAACAAGGTATTCGCCCTCATCGTTGAACTCGAATTTCAGAGCGGACTCGCTTTCCCTAACAACCCAAGAAGAGCGGGGCGCCTCGTCAGGAGTTATAAGGCGGACCCGCAGAACATTAGAGCCCACGATTTTCACTTCAGCGCCGAGGTCCCCGCAATCTAACAATAAGATGCCGTCATTAATCTCATACCTCTCAATTCTGCCAATCGACCTCCATTCTCCACGCAAGAAACCACCCCTCAGGAAAATAACTCATAATATCTAAGAGAAAAAGTTTTAGGTTGTCTCAAGCATAAAGAGTAGAACCGCGTATGATTGTCTGTGGATTCTTTGAATACCAAAAACATTTATTATGACGTTTTTTGATCTCCTGTGGTTTACTGTTACTTGCTGGTGGTTGCGTTGGAGGAGCTTAACAGCGCACTTCAGTACCTTCTTAAAGCTAAGGAGAAACTTGAAAATGGGGGAAGCGCTAGCTTAGAGCTCTGGTTTGCCCGCGCCAAGCTGGAGGTCTTCTTAGCTAAGCTCTCACTCAAACATGGACTTGAAGAGGCTGCTATTCCCAAGTTCAGGGGTAAAGTTGACTTGAACTCCGAGTTCATGAAGAAACTTATTGAGGAGTTAGGTTTCACAGCTGAAGCGTACAGGTCAGGGAGGTTTGAGGACGCGTTCAGGATAGGGTGGCATGTCCGTGAGGCGCTGACTAAGCTCCTCTGAAGTTTGGAGGCGAATGCTTGATTAAGCGTGGCGTGAGGGTTTTGGGGGTTGCGGAGAGTTTCGTTAAGGGCGCCGAGCGTTCCGTGATTTCGGGAGTAGTCATGAGGGGTGACTTGCAGATCGACGGATTCTCCTTTGCCACAGCTACTGTTGGCGGGATGGATGCGACTCGAAGCATCCTCAAACTCTACGAGAACTTGAACAGAAAGGACGTCAACGTCATAATGCTGAACGGCTGCATTATAAGCTGGTTTAACATAGTAGACTTGGATGCGATCCATGATGCAACATCCAAGCCGCTGATCGCTGTCACTTACGAGGAATCTGAGGGGCTGGAAAAGTACCTCAAGCAGTACTTCGTAGACTGGGAGCAGAGGGTTGAGGCTTATAGGCGGCTTGGCGAAAGGCAAAAGGTTGAACTCCACACCGGGCACCAAATACTGGTACGATATCTTGGCATAACGGCAAGGAGGGCGCGCTTACTCTTAAACCGCTTCACGCTACAAGGCGCCATACCGGAGCCTTTAAGAGTTGCCCGTATACTTTCGAGGAGCATTCTGAGAAGCGGACTGGTGCTAGAAGCCAGACTAAACCAGAAAGAGGAAAGGTAGCAAGAAAGGGGGGGAGAAAGAGGACTAACTTGTTGTTAGAGATCGATGAGGTTTTCGACAGGGCTCTTGTTGAGGTTCAGGCCGAGTTTCCGTGGCTCAATCCCCATGGCGAGACCTACAAGCTGGGTTAAGTAGAACACGGGAAAAGAAATGTCCGGATCCTTTACCACTTGCATTATAGCGTCTTGCTTGGCGTCGTAGTTCATTTGGCACGCGGGGCACGAGGTCACCAAGGCATCGAAGCCCCTAGCTCTGACTGATTTAAGCTTCCAACCGCACAAGCGGGCTACTAGCTCCGGCTCGACCACGTTTGCACCTGCCCCACAGCACTCCAGTCGTTCAGGATAATCGCCGGTTTTCGCTCCTATGGCTCCAAGTATAGCTTCCATCTTGGTGGGGTTCTCAGCGTCATCGACGCGAGGGAAATCAGCTGGCCTGATTATGTGGCAGCCATAGTGGCATGCCACCTTGAAGCTGAAAGGCTTCACCACGGAGCTCCTGATCTTTTCTAGCCCAACCTCGTCGTGTAACACTTCAATGGTATGCAGGATTCTGACGGGGCTACTCTGGTTGAAGCGTAATCCCTCGTCTCGCAGTAGCTCGTTAACCCAGCCAACCAGTCTGTCATGCTTCATTAAAGTGTGCTGCGCTTCGCATAGGGAAATGTGGCATCCGTTACATGGAACAAACAGGGGGTGCCCGGATCCCTGAGTCTCAGCCAATATGCGGCTTGCGAGGTAAAGCCAAACTCTAGTGTTAACCTGCATTAGCGGGTAGCCGCAGCACGCATTCCACCCCAGCTCGGCGAGCTCCACTCCGAGTCGAGGGAAGACCTCGCGTACCGAAACCTCGTACCCGTACTCTACCGTCGCTATCATGCAACCCCAAAAAACGGTGTACTTCACTTTTCATCAACCTCCTCTAGAAGGTTAGCAGCTAATTTTTTCAGGTTCTGCCTGAAGGCATCCATGTTCGCCGGCTTCCCAAGCTCGGGAAGCCCAAGCGTGGTTCTAGAGACGAAGTCGAAGTCTTTATTCATAACCTCTTGAGGTGGCTGTATTGTGGCTTGGCGAGCAACATTTTCAAGCATGACCTTGTACCCTTTAGGCGGAGTTAAGCCACGTGCCACAAGCAAGTTCCTCAAGGCAAGAATTAGTATTGCTGGTCTAGCATCCTGAGGGCACCTAACGTCGCACTTGAGGCACTGGCAACACGACCACAGTCCTCTCTCGACTTTATCGAGGAGTCCGAGTCTGAACAGCTGGATGATGCTGTGGGGGACGCAGCCTGCGTCTGTCATGACGCAGCCTGACGAGCAGCGTGCGCAGCTGTAGCAAACTAGCGGCGTCAAGTTTGCAACGGTTTGTCTTAGCTCTTCCAGAAGCCTATCTGCTTCATTAAGTGCGATCACCTTCACTCCCCCCGGCCGTTCCCTTTTAGTGGGTTTGGTCCCAGTGCTTTGAGTTCAGCTACGAACTCTTTGATTATCCGCGCGAATCTCTCACCTTCGGACGCTGACACCCAGTCGATCCTCACCCTCTCCTGCTCTATTCCAAGTTGCTTGAGCATTTCTTTCAGGAGAAATATTCTGCGTTGAGCCCTGTAGTTGCCGTTGACGTAGTGGCAGTCTCCCGGGTGGCAGCCTGAAACGAGAACGCCGTCGGCTCCACTTTTGAGGGCGTATAGGACGTATGCCGGGTCGACTCTGCTGCTACACATAACCCTTATCACCCTGATGTTTGTGGGGTACTCTATTCTGCTCATGCCCGCTAGGTCTGCGCCAGCGTAGCTACACCAGTTGCAGAGAAAAGCAACAATAAGCGGCTCATACTCCATGGTTCACCCCCCTGTTAGGGCTTCTATCTGTGCCATGATCTGCCTATCAGTGAAGCCTTTCATCTCGATTGCATTGCTGGGACAGGCGGCGACGCATGCCCCGCAGCCTTGACACAGGACTTCTACCACCTTGGCTCTCCTCTTTCCCTCATGCTCTGACAACTGTATTGCCCTGTATGGACATATGCTGACGCACACTTCACACCCTGAGCAGATATTAGGGTTCACTGTAGCTGTTATGGGTTCTACGTCCACCCTCCCCTTTGAAAGTAGGGCTATGGCTTTCGCCGCCGCAGCGCTCGCGTGAGCTACTGTTTCAGCTATGTCTTTCGGGCTGTGGCAACACCCTGCAAGGAATATTCCCCGCGTGCTTGCCTCAACCGGCTGGAGCTTCGGGTGGACTTCCAGGAAGAATCCTTCAGGGCTCAGCGACACGTTAAGCATTTTCTGGAGCTTCTCAACGTCCTCCGCCGGCTCCAATCCCGTCTGGAGCACGACCATGTCGACCTTTAGCTCGAGCATGTGTCCTGTTGTTTGGTCGAACACCTTGAACCTGAGCTTCCCGTCGGGCTCCTCAAAAATTTCGGATGGAACTCCGTGTATGAAGCGTATACCCATATCCCTGATCCTCCTGTAAAACTCCTCGTACCCCTTTCCAGCCGTCCTCATGTCTATGTGGCAAACGTAGACTTCAGTCTCCGGATCCTCCTCCTTGATGAGGAATGCCTGTTTAAGTGTGGCCATGCAACCTATCCTGCAACACCAACTATTGTACTTTAAATCCCTCGAGCCTACACATTGGATGAATGCCACGCTTTTAGGCTTTTCACCCGAAGAAGTCAGAACAACTCCTCCGGTGGGCCCAGAGGCGTTTGAAAGCCTTTCGAGCTCCAGTCCAGTAATGACGTTCCTGTACCTGCCATACCCTAGGGATGGTATTCTCATTGCGTCGAAGGTCTTGAAGCCGACGGCAACTATGATGGCGCCAACCTTCACTTTTACCTCTTCGTCCTTTTGGTCGAAGTTTATTGCTCCGCGGGGGCATGCTTCAACGCACAGCTTGCAGCGCCCGTACTTCATGTAGAGGCAGTTCGCCGGGTCTATGGTGTACTTGAGGGGGACTGCTTGGGGGAAGGGCACGTATATCGCCTTCCTCTTGCCGAGGCCAACGTCGAACTCGTTTGGAACCTTTCTGGGGCACGCTTCCGCGCAGGCACCGCACCCAGCGCAGAGCTCCTCGTCCACGTAACGCGCCTTCCTCAGTATGGTCACCTCAAAGTCGCCGACGTAACCCTCAACCTTAATCACCTCGCTGTATGCTAGGAGAGTTATATTCGGGTTGTTTGCGACATCGACCATTCTCGGGGTTAGGATGCATGCGGAGCAGTCTATCGTTGGAAAGGTCTTGTTGAGCTGAGCCATGTGTCCCCCTATGCTAGGGGACTTCTCGACGAGGTAGACCTTTAGGCCGGCTTCAGCTAGGTCCAAGGATGCTTGGATCCCTGCCACTCCTCCCCCTATTACGAGAACCGACTTCTCAACTGGCAGCTCCTTTTTCTCCAGTGGCTCGAGGAGCCTAGCTTTAGCCACGGCAGCTCTAACGAGGGCCTTCGCCTTCTCGGTGGCCTTTTCCCTTTCCTTGAAGTGAGCCCATGAGACTTGCTCTCTTATGTTCGCTACCTCTAGAAGGTAAGGATTCAGCCCAGCTGACTCGAGAGTCTTCCTGAATGTTTCCTCATGCATTTTCGGAGAGCAGGCAGCTATGACTATTCGGTTTAAGCTATGTTTCTTGATGTCTTCTTTTATAGTGTTCTGTCCCGGGTC
>JAHAWR010000010.1:24149-24291 GCA_018383835.1 Candidatus Jordarchaeia archaeon
CCTCGCCACGACAACGTCTGGAAGCGTGGCGGCGTACCTAGCTACCTCCTCGACGTCCACGACCCCAGCGATATTAGTGCCGCAGTGACAAACGTAAACGCCTACACGCGCCTTCACACACCAGCCTCCGCAATATATGCTT
>JAHAWR010000011.1 GCA_018383835.1 Candidatus Jordarchaeia archaeon
AGCGCTATTTTGCTTCTCACGGCGTCAGAATTGAGGTCGTTAATGGTGAAGAGCCTAAAGATGCTTATCGGGAGCTTGTAGAAGACTTAATCGCCTTGGTTTCGAGTTTCGCCGGAAGGCTCTATGGGTTGAGAAGCCATAAGTATAAAGAGGTGGTGGAGGGTGTCAGGCAGCTTATTACTAACTGAGGCCTGTAGGTTCAGGCTTGAACCTAATGAGGAGCAGAGAATAATATTGGAGGAACTTTTCTCGGCTTACGAAGATATGGTTAGGGGATGTTTAAGCAGAGCGCTCAGCATGAATATAACCTCTAGGAAGAGGCTCCATGAAGCAGTCTACCACGGGCTGAGGGCGAAATACCCAATTATCCTTCACATTATATCTATACGGCTATAACTCAGGCATTAGGAATATTCAAATCAAGAAGGTTATCGAGGAAAAAGGAACACGTTAAAGCTCCAATAGAAAATCTTACTATTCTCTTAGACGATACTCACCTCTTCTGGTTCAGCTGGGGGAGCTTAAAACTGGCCACGCATAAAGGGCATACCGTAATAAATTTCGGTGTTCACGAACACTCGGAGAAATTCTACGACTGGAAAGTTAAAGGCTCAAGGCTTATTAGAAGAGGCTGCGAATATTACCTTCACGTTACGTTCAGGAAGGTTGTTGAGGAAGAGAGGGCCGAAGGCCTTCTCGGGATAGATATTAACGAGAAGAGCATAGACCTAGCTGTAGTTAAGCCTGATGGGGTTAAATTCATCAAGATAGACATAGGCGAGGCAAAGCACATAAGGGATAGATACTTCAGGAAGAGAAGAAGTATTCAGAGTAAGACTCGTGGGAAGGCTAAGGATAGTACTGGCGAAGTACTCTGGGAGAGAGGGGAGGCGGGTAGAAGCCATACTCCATAAGGCATCTAGGATAATAGCTGATTTTGCGGCTAAAGAGAAAGTTAAACCGGTAATGGAGGAACTGAAGAACATAAGGGAAAAGGATAAAGCGTGGCAGGAGAATGAATAGAAGAATTCATGCCATGCCATTCAGAAAAATCCAATCCTACGTATCCTACAAATCAATGGAATGTGGCTTTAAACCCGAGTTTGTAAAAGCTAAAAGCACTTCAAAGAGATGCCCGATATGTGGCGGGATAAGTAAGCCGAATGGGCACGCCTTCAAATGCAAAAGATGCGGCTTCCAAGCAGATAGGCATTTAGTAGCCGCTTGGAATATAGCCGAAAAAGCAGAACATATAATGTGCCGTCCTTTACCGTTGGCGGCGAAAGCCACCCGTGAAGCCCTAAAGGCCGAGGTGGAACGGATAGTAATAAAAAAATTAACTATCCGACAACGGTTAATGACCTGCACTATGCCTCATAAGAACACCCATATACATGCACTTCTCAGCAGAAATGATCATCTCCGCCGCGTCCACGCTCCTATCAGTAAATACTACTGGTGCATCCCTAACTAACACGATGGGCACTCTTTCATCTCTCTCTCCCATTATAACTTCTGCCGCAGCGGCTATGCAGTCTGCAACAGCTCTCCTCGTAAACTTCAATTTCCGGCCGTAGATATCCTTCTTACCTCGTTCATCAATTACTGGTTCAAGGCCAGCGACACCTAAAGCCACACCAGTGTTGCCAAGCCTAAGAGGCTGTACCCTGCTGTCCACAATAAGTACAGCAACCATTTTACCTGTTTTTTCGAATATTCTTTTCCTAATCATCCTCGCGCTCTCAGACGGGTTTTCGGGTAGAAGTATAGCGTATCCTGGAGGAGCGTTAGACCTGTCAACACCAGCGTTAGCTTGCAGAATACCACTTTTGAGAGTCAATACTGCTCCATCAACTCCTCCATAGACCTCGTCGGCCTCCTTGAGGACAATCTCCACAAACTCGGGAGGAAGATCACATTGCTCAGCTAGTTTTAAAGCTTCTTCAGACGGCCTCACTTTTTCTAGGGAGACGATGCGCCCCTCGCTCAAAGCGACAACTTTCGATGAGATAACCAGTATGTCGTAATCCTTAAGCTCGACATCCGCGTGCTTGACCCCCTCCAAAATAATTTCAACTAGGTCGTCCCCTGCTTTTATTATCCTCGTTTTAATTCCTTTCAAAATCATTCAGCACCCTCTCGGCGTTAAAGTTTTTAATCCATATTTTTTAGCAGCTTCGGCTAATTTGCTGCTCTTGGTAACGATGGTGTCGCAATCCTTCAAAAGAGCGGTAGCTATAACTGCTCCTCCCTCTAAGTCGCCTCCCATAGAATGCATGAACCGCCCTGCCTCTAAAGCTATCTTGACGTCAAAAAGCACTAAACTCACGTTTAATGCCTGTCTCAATGCGGCAACTAGGATATCCACTTGCACCTCTCCCCCCTCCTTCCACAGACTCATCGAAGCCACAGCTAATGATGCGGTTGAAATGTAAATTCTTCTCCCCCTTTTCACTTCATCCCAAATACTCTCCGCCCACTTTTCCCCCTTCAAGAGAGCTATAAGAAATGAAGAGTCAGCAACTAAAGTCACCCTCCCTCCCCCCTAAATATTGTCTCCACAAGCGCAGAAAACCTCATGCAGTATTTCAAACAAATCCTCATGTCCCTCTAAAGTCACGGATGAAGTGAAAAGGGTAAATATTGTCTCCACAAGCGCAGAAAACCTCATGCAGTATTTCAAACAAATCCTCATGTCCCTCTAAAGTCACGGATGAAGTGGGTATAATCCGCGTTGCAGGCTTAATCCTACTTAAAACTTCTAACGCGGCTAAAGCAACATCCACCATAACCCCCGTCTCCTTTATAAGCTCACGCTTTAAGAGCTCTTCATCACCAATAATTCTCCTAATTCGACCACCGATATCTATATCAGACTTATGCAGAACTATAATGGCCTCCACACCTAAGCTTAACTGAACAGCTATCCCCACAAATAATGCAACAACTAACCGGCTCACTGTTGAAGCCACATCGCAACCAATAAGGAAAACCCCACAAACACGTGTTAGCTCTCGCAAACGGCGCATGAACTCGCTACCCGCATCCCTAAAAGCAAATATCTCAAGTTGCCCCGGTGTATCTATGAGTGCAAAATCGCATCTTCCCTCCCTCATCTTAGACGCAACTTTATCAAAGGCATCAAGAATCATTTCGCTAGCCTTAAGCATAGCTAGGTTTGGCCCAATACCCTCCTCACGCATTATCTTAGAAATTGTAAAAAGGTCGCGTATATCAAAGTCCGGCTTGTAAGGTATCTCTTCAACTCCGGGGTCTAGGTTAATGAGCTTAACCCTGTATCCCTCATCCTCCAAGAAGCGCCCGAACGTCTTCGTTAAGCTTGTTTTGCCAGAACCAGCAAACCCCAAAAAAGGAACAATAAGCAAACCTAGCAGCCTTCCCTTTTTCCCTTTAAGGAACTATGAGCGGCTCAGCAAGCTTTACAGGAGTTCCCAGCGCCTCTCCTGGAAGCCCCCTCCTAAACCTCGCTCTAACCGCTCCATTCTTTCCGTGGCACGAAACTATTTTCCCCCTTAACTCCTTCCCTCCACGGCTAACCCAAATAACCGTCCGCCCAATGAGCTTCGCCGCCTCTCTCTCAGAATTAACCCCGCTAAAATGTAGCACTACGTTCTTGGAGTGCTGTAAATGCTTGCTTAACACATAGTTGATAATCTTACCCTCCGAAATAGCTTTCACCACAAAACCCCCAGTTTCATCGGTTCTCTAGGCTCAGTTTGATGCAGCAACAAGATAAAAATTGCGCGCGCCATAAATCTTTCGCACATCTAAGGCATTAATATTACCGATTAATTAATTTAATTCTCAATTGGAAAAGGGCAAGTATTGACCAATGATCAGTGCTTATATAAGCCACTCTATTTTTTTTCTTTCTGAGGCGTCTGAGAAAATTTATTAGCAATTTGAAAGTAAAAGAGCATGAAGCTGGCTGTTTATGGTATTTAAAGACACAGTGTGGCGGGAGAAAAATGTTCAACATCGACGGAAATCGGGAAAGAGCAATCTTCGACATCATGCAGGAGCACATTCGCGTCATCACATCCGCCGTTAGAGAGTTCGAACTTTCCTTAGATGACTGGATGCAGGGCAACGTGAAGCTAGTCGAAGAAAGGTTGGAGAAAATTTCTAACTACGCTAAGGAAGCAGACAAGATTAAGCGTAGCATAATAGACGAGCTCTCTCTGGCGGCTTCTCTCCTTCAAAGAGAAGACTTCATGCGTTTTGCACTAATCGTTGACAAAATAGCAGACTACACGGAGGGAATGTGTTTCCGTCTTTCAGGAATACGCAACTGGAAGCCAAGAGGAGTTGTAGCCGAAGATATACGCAACATGGTATCCACATTCACACATGCCGTTGAGAAACTAAGAGAGGCCGTTAACATATTGTCTGAAGACGCTGAACGGGCGTTGAGCGCGATACTAGAAGTAGATTCGGCAGAAAGGTTCGCCGACCAAATACATAGAACCATAGAGCAATCCCTATTCGAACTAAACGTAGACCATAGAACGCTGATACGCCTTCTAAATCTGATCTCCCACATTGAGGACGCTGTGGACGTTACTCAAGAAGCGGCTGAGGCATTAAGAATCATCGCCATAATCAGGATAGGATAAGAGGAGGATATAAATGATAGACGAAACTAAACTTCCGTCAAAAAGGGTAGCGGAGCTCGTAGAAGGGAACAGGGTAATAGTGTGGGATCCTGAAGAGGGCTCCAAGCTGTATGGTGAGGGTTTTTACGGGCAACCATTGGGAATACGGAAGCCGAAAACCCCACAGTTTAACAAGCCACTGGAGCTCTCACTTCTCGAAGCACTGTACCTACTCGAGAAAGGACGCATTGAAATATATGACATGAACGACAGCCATCTTGTTACAAAAAAGGAGTTAGAAGAAAAAGCGGAGAAAACATACTTGGATTTCAAAACAAAATATGTCGTCTACAAAGATTTAAGGGAGAAAGGTTACGTGGTTAGGCCGGGGTTAAAGTTTGGCGCAGACTTCTCAGTTTACGAGCATGGCCCTGGAATAGATCATGCCCCTCTAATAGTTAGTGTCGTTCCACTAGGCACTCAGCTAAGCTCCATAGACATAGTCAGAGCTGGCCGCCTCGCAACCTCGGTAAGAAAAAAATTCGTAATAGCTACTGTTGAACACACAGGAGAACCAAAATACTACATTTTCTCATGGTTTAAACCATAGTTTATTTTGTCATAATGCATCACAGAGGCGTCCTTCACGTAACCATTTTTCACGTAATCATCGCTCGTCTAGCCTTAGTCTCTTTCTTTTGCCATTTATGTTGGCACGAATAGTATGGCTAAGACTAGTAAAACGGTCCCTAGAGAAACTATTGCGATCCATATGCCAAAGTACCTTTTCCAATCCTCTCCTTCTCCCTCTCTAATCAGCTTGCTCGTACCCCATGCAGTTACGCCGAAGAGGAGAGACATAAGAATGATTGCTGCAGCTTCACTATCCAGACTTACTGATCCAAGTGTGGCAACAAGCAAAAATGTAATAACTGCAGCTACTATCCCGCCCCACCCGGCCCACTCAAGTAGAACCTCGACAACCTCTCTGAATCCTATTTCTTCACCTTCCATAATCTTCACTTTCCATAACGTTTCCTCTCACTAAACCTCCTCCAAACTTATCCTTCAAATAAATCTTTTTCCAAAATATTCATCTTTCCCACCTAATCCAAAAGCTATAGATAAGGAAGGTTCTTCAGTTGTCTTTGACAACATATTTGAGGGGGGTGTGCTTCTTAGCCAGGTTTAAAGAAGAAATAATAGTGGACGCTTATAAGAACGCCGGCGCCATTCTAGAACGAGCTATCCGTGAAGGTGAGAAACTAGTTAAGCCTGGCCTACCGGTATTAGATCTCTGCGAAGCCGTAGAATCACGCATACTTGAAGAAGGCGCTCAATTGGCGTTCCCATGCAATGTCTCCATTAATGAGGTCGCTGCCCATTATACGTCTCCGCCCGAAGACGCCACACTTATCCCTCAACATGCTATAGTTAAAATAGATGCGGGAGCTCACATAAAAGGTTACATAGTCGATAAAGCTGTTTCAGTTGCAACAACACAAGAGCTGAAGGGACTGGTTCATGCAGCTGAAAGAGCCCTTGAAAGAGCTCTAGAGGTAGTCAAGCCGGGGGTGTGTGTCTCCCTTATAGGGGAGGTCATAGAGTCAACCATAAGATCTAGTGGTTTTAGACCTATAATTAATCTCTCAGGTCATCAGATTAAAAGATACCAGCTTCACGTGGGGAAAACTATACCGAACTTTAACACGAAAAATCTCCTAGACCGTGTCAAGCCTGGAGAAGTATACGCGATAGAGCCGTTCGCCACAGACGGGGTCGGAGTAGTGGTGGCCACTAGAGACGCATATATCTATAGAGTTCTAAAACCAGCCCTCCTCCCTAAACAGCTCGCTGAGCAACTGAAGAAGCACAGCTCATTACCCTTTGCCGCTAGATGGATAAAAGGCATCGATAGAACTCGTCTCGAAAAACTTCTAAACCACTTATCGAAAAGAGGAGTTCTGGCATCTTACCCTGTCCTCACGGAAAAGTCTGGTGGAATTGTAGCTCAGTTTGAGACAACCATCCTCGTCACCGAAAAATCTTATATCGCCTTTTAGGCGTCCTCTTTCTAAGGGACGTCTCAAAAATTTCCTCTATAAAACATGTTCCTGAACCGCATTTTCTGCACCCCCCCTCCTCCTTGAAAACATAATCTCCCCTTTCAAACTCCCTAACTACAAACGCTCCGCACTGGTTGCAGCGTAACACACTAACCGTTTTAGCTGTAAGCTGTATCCTCTTCTCCCTTGGCAACGCCAAAAACACATAAACAAGCAGGACTAAGACCAAAAAGCTATACATTAGATAAGTTCCCCTCTGAAAGTCAAGCCACTGGGTCAAGCCATAATAAAACAAGTAACCCCCAATCAAAGCGGCAACAACGCCAACCAGCACCAACACTAGTCGGGTAATCCTCTCTCTTCTAGCCCCTCTCTCCAAGCTTTACTGCCTCCTAGTTTCCTATGCCGATGCAGTTCCCAACCCCAACCACAATAACAGCATCTCCCTCACTCGTAAACTTCTCAATGATCCCCTTAACCCTCTCCTTCGCATCCTTAACCCCCCTCACAATCTCTCTCTTCATGGGAGTTAACGCCTCCTCAAGAGACATCTTAATGACCACGGCATCGACAGCTATGTCTCCCTCCACAACTCCTATCTCAATCTTATACTTGTCAACCCCCGGACCACCTATGGCTGCCCCAACCCCCTCCACAACTTTTCCTGTCTCCTCTCCCTCAAACTTTAACCCGGCGTCAACCATAATTACTCTCTTAACTTTACCTCTCTTTTCCTTAAGAACACGAAGAACGCCATCACCAGGCTTACCAACCCGCCCACCAGGCCCCTTCGCCCTCAAAACAACAATTTCCCTCCCCTTGTACTCTACCTCCGCCCTCACGAGCTCACCCTCAAAATCCCTAAAGCCCCCCTCCTCCCCAAGCTCCCGAACCAAGAGTGACGCAACCAAAGCACCAGCCCCATCACCTATAGGCTTCCCATCATAAAAGGCATTCAACGCCTCTCTGTAAGCTGAAGCAATCTTACTAAAAAATGGAAGCATAACTTGCATCTGAGAAACCAAAGCAATATTTCCACTCTCCTTACTCATAATGTAATAGTGCCTCAAAATGAAAAACAACTGCCGCAGAGCTGAAGCCGCCTCCAAAACCATCTCGAGATTAGCAACTCTCTCCCCATCTGCCCGAGGAGCCACCTCCTCGATCAGCCCCCTAAACCGCCCCTTCCTAACATCCAAAAGATGATCCAACCTTTTCAAAACCCCCACTGGATCCCTTTCAACAGGCTCAATAAAAACAAAGTCAAGCAGCCCCTCAACGAACCCGGCAACGTCCCTATCTCCTCCCCCAAACTCTCTAACGGCTTTGACAGCAATCTTCCTCCCCTCCTCACTCCACCTCTCAATCTGCCGCACAAAATCCTCAATTTGCAAAAGCCAAACCCTAACCTGAATCCTCGTCCCACCTAAAGCAAAAACCAAAAAGAACAATGCGTACATTATAGTAATCACAAGAAAAAGCGTCGGGTTCTGCTCAGCAAGAAACTGCAGAGACATCATAAAGCAACACCTGAAACCAAGAAAAACACCCACCATTTTAAAAATATCGATCCGAATAGCAAATCAGTCACACAAGCTCGGCTGGCAAACCATAACTCAGTTCACCAAAAAATGTGAATCCCCCCGCCCGGATTTGAACCGGGGACCCTAGGCTCAGCCAAGTTTAGAGGTGGTTAAGAGACGAATGCCCGTCTCCGGTTGTCCCGGAGCATCTCGGTATCTGTGCAAGCGCCGGCTGGGCTCGCCGCACCCCCGAGGCACAGCGCTACAGCCGAGCGCTCTACCACTAAGCTACGGGGGGCACCGTTATTATCATTCATTCTCTTTTATTTATTTTTTTCGAGTTCGTTGACGAAAAGGGAGAGAAAAGTTATTTACCCCCTTACCAATGTTTGTGTTGGGGTTCCCAGTGTTAAAAAATGTGGTTTTTAGGTGATGTGTTGCCTACTGTTGAGCTCGTTAATGTTAGTAAGCGGTTTGGCAAGGTTGTCGCAGCAGATAATGTCAACTTGAGAGTGGAAGATGGCGAATACGTTGCAGTGGTAGGCCCTAGTGGTTGCGGTAAGACAACCACTTTGCGCATAATTGCGGGTTTGATTAAGCCCGATGAGGGAAAAGTTTTGATAGATGGCGTGGACGTCAGCGATGTTCCTCCGGAGGAAAGGGGGGTCGGTTTCGTTTTCCAAAATTATGCTCTTTTTCCTCACATGAACGTTTGGGAGAATGTAACCTATGGACCTTGGGTTAGAGGATGGGACGAGCGCAGGATGAGTGAAGTTGCAAGGGAAATGTTGAGCCTCGTTAACCTGAGTGGGCGTGAGGACGCCTACCCTCGAGAACTTAGTGGGGGGATGCAGCAACGTGTGGCTTTGTCTAGGGCATTGGCAACAGAAACCCGTCTTCTCTTGCTGGACGAGCCGCTTGGAGCTTTGGACGCCAAAATCAGAGTCGAGTTGAGGCGTGAGATCAGGAAACTTGTAAAGGACTTGGAGGTGACCGCCATCCACGTTACGCACGATACTGAGGAAGCTCTGATGGTTAGCGACAGAATTGTTGTTATGCGAAGGGGGCGAATCGAGCAGGTTGGATCCCCAAAAGAGATTTACTTCAAGCCAAAGACTCTTTTCGTGGCGGGCTTCGTTGGGGAAATGAACTTTCTTGAGGGGATCGTGACTGAAAAGTCGAGTGACGTGATAACCGTTAAACTGGAGGGGAGCAAAGAACGTATCGTCGTAAGAGGAGAAGATGGCGACTTCAGAAGGGGGAGTAGGGTCGTCGTAGCTGTAAGACCTGAAAACCTCACTATCGGTAGTGTCGAAGAAGGGTCTCCTCAGGGTGAAATCGAAAGCGCCTTTTTTCTAGGCTCAATAATTAAGGTGACAATTCTACTTTCAAATGGTGTGCAAGTAACTACATATGTTCCACCATACAGTGATGTTAAAGTTGGTGAACGCGTTTCAATATACTTTGACCCTTCCGATTGCATCCTCTTTACACACCCCGGAATTCCATTAACGGAAGCTTTGAGAGGATAACTGAAAAGTGTTCATCCGCCTTTTTCACTAGTTACTTGACTGAGCCTCTGAAAAGTATGGTTCCAATTATCAGGAAGGTTCCTGTAAATGCGGAAAGTGCTACTAGATCTCTTATCAGCCTCGGCGCCACATCCATAAGCGAAAATGGGAGGCCGAGGGCAGAATAGGAGCCGCCAAGCAAGCATAGTCTTAGCGCATCAACAAGGTACGTCAGCGGGTTTCCGTATGCAATCACTTGGAGCCAGCTAGGCATTGATTCTACGGGCATAAATGCGCCGCTCGATATGAAGAGTGGAAGTGTTATCATGTTTACTATTCCAAACAGTGCTTCTTGATCTGCCAGTTTAATCCCTAAAGACATGGAGAAGGCTCCAAAACCAAGACTTAAAAGGAGCATGAAAATCAGTGCTAGTGCCACTCCCACTATCCCCGTCCTTATCCGTGCTCCAATGAGGAAGCTTAGTCCGAGTATTATGGCTCCCTGTATTATGCCTCTTATCATTGCATACATTGTTTTTCCGAGCATTATCGAGAATCGGGGAATGGGGGAAACAAGGAGCTTATTAAAGAAGCCAAAGCGCTTATCCCATATTATAGATAATCCACTAAAAACACATGCAAACATCACCGTTACCCCTATGACGCCTGAGTAAAAGAAATCCAGATATGAAATGCCTAGATAGTTTTGAATTACTAAACTCTGGAGCGGAGTGAGTTTTAAGCTTGAAATTAAGAAGTAAAGGAAAAAGCTCCTTTCCCCCCCGATCAGTACGCTCAGCGTGTTTATTCCCCCCAGTCCAGAGGACATAATGTTCATTGAATAGCCGAAGAAGACTAACCACACTATCGGCGTAACTATGCTTGATATTATCTGTATTTTCATTCTGATAAAGTGCCTGAGCTCCCTTTCACATATATAGTATGCTTCCTTAATCACGTTAACGCCTCCTCCTCTTCATTAACATGTACTGTTTAAACCTTTCAACCTTGTCGATCTTCTCGTCCCTTAAACTCCTTCCTGTATACTTGACGAAGACGTCGTCGAGTGTAGGCTTGCTCAGGGAAACGGCTTCTATGTTTACTCCCAAGTTCCTCGCCTCCTCAAATATTAACGGTATCACTTTTTCTCCACTCTTGACAGTTACTCTCAGCGTGCCATCCTGTGAGACAGCATCCTTAATGAAGGGAAGGCTAAGTAGCTTCTCCAAGAGCTTATTTGAATCATTAGTCACTAGAAACAACACATCCCCTCCCACTTCCTCTTTAAGTTCGCCGGGCTTTCCCATAGCCCTGATCTCTCCTAAGTCTATGATCGCCACTTGGTCACAGAGTCTGTCTGCTTCATCCATATAATGAGTTGTAATGAATATGGTTACCCCCTCCTTATTCATTTCTTTTAATTGATCCCATATCACAATCCTGCTTGCAGGGTCTAAGCCTATCGTGGGCTCATCTAAAAATAGTATCTCCGGATTATGAAGTAGCCCTTCTGCAATCTCCAACCTACGCCTCATTCCGCCCGAGAACGTTTTAACGAGGTTGTCAGCCCGCTCTTGTAGTCCAACCAGCTCGAGTACTTCTTCAATCCTCCTTTTTCTGAGATCCTTCGGCATATGATATAACTTGGCGTGAAGCTCTAGGTTCTCTCTCGCTGTCAGATCATCGTCAACGCTTATATCCTGCGGAACGAACCCTATTCTTTTTCTTACCTCATCTGGCTCCTTTACAACGTCAAACCCGCATACGGTGGCTGAACCACTTGTCGGGGTAATAAGAGTGCACAGAATGTGTACCGTGGTGGTTTTTCCCGCACCATTTGGGCCGAGAAAACCGAAAATTTCCCCCCTTTCTACGTCGAAACTTATTCCCTTTAGAGCGACAACGTTTCCGTTATATACTTTCTTGAGGTCTCTCACTTCAATTATGGACATTAAAGGCGCCTCCTAGTTAACCGGGTAAATGAAAAACATCCTTAAGATATGTCTATTGGCAACATATTCCATTGCATTTAAAAATGTATCTAAATAACGTGATCTTAGGTTCATCGGCTTAAATTTGTTAGGTGACTTCTTTATGCATGAAGTTGGGTTTGAAACGTGGCTAAGTAAGGCTAAAGAGGGTGTAACAAAATTTCTAATACTACTCCTTCTCAGCCAAACACCTCTCCACGGTTATGCTTTAATGAAGCTCATAAGAAACTGCACTGGCGGATGGCTAAGGTCAACCAGCGGTAACATATACCCCCTCCTCAGAGAGATGGAGAATCAGGGGTTGGTGAAGGGGGTTTGGATGAAAGAAGAGGCGTCCGTCCGCAAAAGGAAATGCTACCACATAACTGACAAAGGGTTAAAGGAGCTTTCCGAGATGCTCGAAGAAAGACGCCAGATGGCGAAAGCCTTCGCCCTTCTTCTAAAAAAATCAGCTTTTCACTCTAACCTCACCTTTCCCCCTCCATTTTCTCCACCCTTTCCCCCTCCCCCCATCCTGTTTCCTCCCTCTTTCCTTCCCCCTTCTCCCTCTTTCTCAGACCTCTCCCTCAAAGAGGTTGATTCCCTCATCCAGCACCTAACATTAAAAAAGGAAGTAATAGAGTCCCTCATTCAAGAGCTTACCAAATTAAAGGCGCTTTTGGAACGTGATAAAGGTGAAAACGAATGATAGACTCTACATATCAGCTTATTAGCTACATCGTGGGTTATGCTATACTTTTTTTCATATGTTTTCTGGTAGGCTATAGGCAAGAGCTGGTTTTCACGTTAGAATTCAGAAAGGTAAAGCAGACATTAAAGCGCTTAGAGAAAATGGAAGCTGAGCTTAAAGAGCTATTCGAAAGAGAGTTCGGCTGCCTCGGGGTTCTCGAGGAGGCAAGACGGATCTACGACCACATATCCGACTTTTTCATTATACTTCCTGAAGAGTCCGACCCTATAGGATCAGTAGATAGGCTTAAGCACATCCTAAGCATTTCAAGGCAACAGATAGAAAGAGAAGTAAACCTTCTAACAGCACTAGGAGACGAAGAGAGTAAGGTTACAATAAGGCAAGTTTTCTTGGAGGCATCTCGGCTGAGCAGAGTATACAAGTTGGTGAGGCACCTCTATTTAACGGGCGTGAAATCAAAAAACCTAGCGGGGCTGGTTCAAGCTCTCTCCCAGCTACCTTTCTTGGAAATTACCGCAAAAAGAAGCTTTAGCATATTGAAATGCTATCTTCAGGAGCCCAAGCAACCCATCGGCTGTGGAATAGGGCCGTTGGTGGCTAGGGCTCTAATGGAAAGCGCCGAAAAAATTGATGCAAGGAGAGGTGCAGTGGTTGCGGAGAGAGTGTTATATGGAAAGCATGTAGTGATTATTAAGCCGAAGGGGCCTGGTGCAAGAACGGAAGAGGACGCAAGCGAAATCCTAATGGAGGAGGTGCGCAGACTGAAAAATCCATCGATAGTTCTTGTTTCAGCGCAACCTAAACTGAAAGGGGAAAACGGCGTTGCGATTGTTCAAGGAGCAGGTGCAGCTACAACATATGAGCCGTTAAAATTCGAGCTCGAGTCCATGGCTGCAAGGAAAAAGTTTCCTATACTCTCCGTGCTAGTAAAACTGTCAGAAGAAGAACTCTCAAGTAGAGTAAATCGCCACTCACAAACTTTAGTTGCAAAGGCATTAGAGGTCGTGGAAAATGTTGTCAAGACGCTTAATGAACCAATTATAATTGCCGGTTTAGGAAACTCCTTCATGATACCGTAAATGCCAATCGAGGAAACCTTGCTTCACTTGGTACGTCTTTTCTGTCTTCCTCCCCCTCTACTCCTCTCCTTTTAGTGCAGCAATTACTCCATCTGGCTTAGCGTGATTCTTCGCGAGGTCCTCTTCTTTTTTACCTGTCCTCTCCATTAGTTCAGCAATTAATCCATCTAGAAATGCTAAAACATTACTTTCGAATAGTGTTCCTAGTGGTGTTAGAGGCGAATGCTTGCCTTTCATTTGGCGTGAAAGATAATCGCCTTCAACATCACTCTTAGTTCTTCCTTTAACGATAACAACATGATCTGCCATTTTGCCTAGTGGTGAGTCTGGATACGAAGTAATAGCTACAACCTTAGCTCCAATTTCCTCCTTCGCTATCTTTGAAGTTTCTAAAACAAGTTTGGTTGTACCGGAACCGCTAATAGCTATAAGTATGTCCCCCTCTCTTACCGCAGGCGTTATAGTTTCCCCAACAACGAAAACCTCGTAGCCGAGATGCATAAGACGCATCGCAAACGCGCGCCCCATTAACCCCGACCTTCCCGCCCCCGTAACAAATACTCGCTTATTTTTTTCCCATCCCTCAAGCAAAAGTTTAATTAACCTGTCCACTTCTTTATCATTAATGTTTTCAACACAATCTGCAATTGACCTACAAATTTCGAGCATAGCCTCTTTTAGGGTCCTCAAGGCTACAACACTCTTTAACTCTTTTCCGACCTCTTTCACAGTTCACCTCTAATAAAAACTTTTTTATTGGTAGTTAGATTCCCCCCTTCAGAGGAAAGAATACATAGCCTTCTAACAATGAAAGCATTGATGAAATGTGTTCCCCCTTCGCGTCACTCGACTAAGCATCTGCTCGCATTACTGCCTTTCTAAATATTACTTAGGTGGTGTCCTAGGATGAAACGTGGCAAATCCAAGTTTTTCGAAGTTGAACTTAACTGGCTCAAGAACTTCATCTTTGAGGTTACTGTTAACGGTTTTCCTAAGTTTTGCATGGATGAACTTGAACCCGTTGGAGAAGACTCCGCTCCCAACCCGGCGGATTATTTACTGGTTTCTGTAGGTGGCTGTGTCGCATCCTCTTTTCTTTATTCAACTTTAAAACTTGGTCTCCCCATAAAGAAGCTGCAGGTTAAGGTTCGGGGTAAATATACCCGCAAGAGGGGCATGGTGAGGGTTGGTGAAATAAATGTTGAGTTGCACGTTGACCCGGCCACTGAAAACATATCTGCCGAAAACCTGGAACTCTGCCTTAACGTTTTTAGAAGGTACTGCGTCGTTTCTGAATCTCTAAGGGAGGGCATTCCGGTAACTGTGTCCCTGAAAATGGGCGAGCATCTCTTTGAAGTGTTGCCTTACGACAAAAACCGCGACTGAACAATTTCCCTATAGAGCTTTTTAAGCTTAGGACATGTTTCCTTCAGCTCTCTTCTAGAAACCATGTAGCTGTTAGGACAGAAGTCGTCGCGGATGCACCTTTTCCCGTCATTCGAGAGGACGAGAGGATAATATCGGCACCCCTCAGGCCTATCTTCATAGACGCTGCACAGCCTACCCCTCAGAAAGTAGCATGCTCCATTTACGTTTCTCAGCTGGTAAAACCCGCTTGGAAGCTTAACGGCGAACTCCTCCCGCTTAAACCCTTTATTCTCCAATCTTTCAATGTCTCTTTTAGATAAAAGCATCCGCGTTTCATGGCAACACTTAGCGCACCGACTACACTTCATGTTTTCCGCCAGCTATCGCTCTACATTCCCGTATTTCTCTACAAGCCACCTTACATATCTTCTTATGCCTTCCCTTATTGTTACTTTAGGCTTCCATCCGGTTTTCTTCAGTTTTGAAATGTCTAGGAGTACTAGTGGGACATCTCCAACCCACCCTCCTCTACCTCCAATGTAACGGAACTCTACACCGTCAAGCCCGAGCTCCTTAACAACTATTTCAGCTATGTTCCTCACCGTCAAGGATTCCTCAGAGCTGACGTTAAACACGTCAAATCCAGCAACCTTCTCCGCTAAGTAAAGGGAGGCGTCAACACAGTCTGAAACATACATGTACGATTTACTTTGGTTTCCATCTCCGAGTATCTCCAACATTTTCGGGTTTCTTCTAAGTTTCCAGTAAAAGTCATAGATGACCCCATGCGTTGACCGGGGACCTATAATATTTGCGTATCTTAAAGATAATGAAGAGATCCCGTAACACGCATGGTACGCTGAAAGGTACATTTCGCATGCGGCTTTAGCGGCTCCGTACGGACTTATTGGACATGGGGGAAGCGTTTCAGGCGTAGGAACTTGTTTGGCCTCCCCGTAAAGCGTGCCTCCACTCGAGGCAAATACCATTTCCTTAACATCACTATTCCTCATGGCCTCAAGTATGTTTATGGTGCCTTGGACGTTAACCTCGTAGTCGAAACGTGGGTCAGCAACACTTTTCCTGACGTCTGCTTGAGCAGCAAAGTGGAAAACAATATCCACATATTTCACGCACTCCTTGACTTTTCCATAATCCCGCACGTCTCCCACAACAAGTTTAACCCTACCACTTTTAATGTGGTCCTCGATGTTTTCAACAGTAGACCCGGAGAGATTATCTAGCACGACCACTTCACACTTCTTCTCAATAAGCCTGTCAACTAGGTGGCTGCCTATGAATCCGCATCCACCAGTAACAAGCACTTTAAGCTGCTCTATTTTCAAAGCTCTTTCCTCCATTACCACTGTGAAATCGATGCGAATAGCTCTCCTTAAGGAGAGCTGCCTAATAGGTTCAGGTGGCAAGATACTTAAAGACTATCGTGAAGAGAAAGGAAACCAGCATAAGTATAGATGCCGCAAAGGCAGCCGCAGGCCATAGGTGCTGCTCCACTAAGTCCACGATGAGAACGGGAACTGTTTGAACTGGCCCCATTACAACCAGCGTTGCGCCAGTCTCTCCCAAACTTCTCGTGAACGCCAATATAGCCCCTGAAATTACGCCGGGTCTTATGACGGGTAAAGTCACCGTGGTGAACGCCCTCACTGGGGATGCCCCGAGAACCCTTGCAGCCTCCTCGAGGGAGACGTCGTAATTCATCAATTGAGCGTAAACAGACCTTATCACATACGGGGTCGTGAATATGATGTGTGTGAGTATTATTAGCCAAAGTCCGGGTGCTACAAGTGAAAGCCCCTTAGACGACCCCCAGAGCAGATAAACTGCAAAGCCTAACGCTGACGAAGGCACTATTAGAGGAACGTTTGTCAGCGTATCTAGAATAGTTATTCCCGTGATATTTTTTCTCGCCAAAAAGAACCCTGCGGGCACCCCCACACCTAAACCGATCACTGTGACGGTGGTTGCGACTAAGAGAGAATTCATCAAGCTTTCAACAAAATTCCTGTTCACATTAGCCGTAGAATAAAAAAACTGATAATATACGCCCTCTCTAGGGTCGAGGGTATATGGCGAGTGGCCCCACCACATCCAAGTGTAGTAAAAAACATAAAATATTGGCGCAAAGACCACAAGAGATACCAGTATGAACACTAGTGAGTACCCTACGAGCCTGACAGGCTTAGAGGACATAACCTCATCGACTTTACACATCACCTTCATTGCTCTCCTTCCCATCATTCCATTGTTCCCCCTTTTCTAGATGGCTCTCGCGAAGGCGACGCCCATAATCCTTCTAAAAGCGATTATGGAAACACACGCTGTTGCTACCAATATGACGCTGAGAAATGCTGCAGGCGCGATTAAAAGCCCAGCCTTCCACTCGACAACAAGTATGGGGGCAGTGGTGAACACTCCGGCAACTATTATTGATGCTCCCGTCTCCCCTAAGCTCCTCGTAAAAGCGAGGATAGACCCAGCGAATACCCCCGGCGCCATCAAAGGAAGCGTAATTGTCCTGAATCTTGTGAAGCTCTTGGCTCCAAGAGTCTGAGCAGCTTCAACATAGGATGGGTCTATACCCTCAAGTACTGCTGAGACTGAGCGTACAATGTAAGGGAAGGTGAATGAGATGTGTGCTAGCAGGAGTAGTGGAGGGATACCCAGTACGCCTTCCCCAATAAGGTCGTCGAGCTTAAAGACTCCTGTGGTAAGCCCCAAGAGCCCACCAACCCCCGCCCGTGACCCCCAGAAGATGAGTGTGGCGAATCCTAAAGCACTCGTTGGGGTTGCAAGCGGTATGTTAACTAGTGTGTCCAGGATACGGCGTCCCGGCACGTCTCTGTTTTGAAGCACGAACGCTACAGGAACCCCTATAACGACGTCAAAGAGCGTGGCGTAGAAAGCTAATTTAAACGAAAGGAACAAGCTCTCCTTTAGCATATCCCACCTAGTCGAGTATATAATGGGGTGGCTGAATACATTGTAATTTATCTCCCACCAATCAAACATAACATAGCCTGCAAGATATATAATCGGTGCCAGTAGCAAGACGAAAATAGCTAGAAGGATTAGTGAGTCCTTTAGAAGAGTGAACCATTTAGCATAAAGGATATTTTTCATCATGTGGCTGAGGGCTACACTTAAGTGCTCTGACTTTACGTTTTCTGCCATTCTACTTAACCCCCCGGTTCCGTACAGCGTCCCAAGCCATGACCGCGTACTCCAAAACGAGTCCCGGAGGTGGCGATAACAACTTGGAAGGTATTTCGGGGCTTACCCCCCTCTCCGGACTGAAGATGGAGGGATCCAAGGGTACGTCTGGGTTAGCCGGTCTGAAGCCGTACTTTTGAGCTGCCTTCTGAACCTCCGGTTGCATAAGGTACTCATATAGTTTTTCGGCTGCAAAAACTTGTAGCGGAGAGACCCATGGCGCGTTTAGAATGACGAACGGGTGGTCAGAAAGTAAAACCCCCTCCTCTGGGTATATCGCTATAAGCGCGTCCCCCCAAACCTGCATCGCCGTCCTCGACTTTGCGATCACTACACTCTCGTAAACGGCGAAAACCGTTATAGTGTTTGGTCCCCCTTCAACCGCCCAGTCACCAAAGAACCCTGTGCTCTCACCATACTGAATAGCCTCCGCCTCTAGAGTGCGCACCCGTCCTTGAATAATAGGGTTTGCAAGATCAAAAATTGTGAGCTCGCTCGGCTCTTTACCTGCAGCAGCGGCAAACTCGAGGAGAACGATCATTGTGCCGCTATTTGAAAGGTGAGGGTTAGTGTGACCATACTTTAAAACACCATCCCCCCCATCGGGGTCACTCGCCGCAATATCTATTAAGTCCTTAATCCCCCTGAATGGATGTTGCTGGTAGAAACTACTATTCCAAGTAGCTAGGATTATGGGGGAAATCACTAATGGTCTTATCTTCTCGTCAGCTATAACCCCCCCATGAGTCTCCCTCCACTTTTCGTTTAAATAGGGAATCCATATCGATGAAGCCGGGCTCCACGCGACAGGATGTAGCTGCTCATTAACTATCTGCATTACCGACTCTCTACTTCCCATAGCTATGAAGTTACACTTCACGTCGATGAAGAAATTGGACTCAAACCACAGCTCGAAACCACTCTTAACCTCTTCAACCCACCCCCTCTTTTCACTACCATAAACAAAAGTCAACTCAACGGAAGGCATAACGCCCCCCACACTAATCAGCTTAGATTGAACAGAAGCATATATTGCAAGGGATCCCATCAAGAAGCCTATAAGAAAGGCAAGAAGTAGAATACCTAAACTATATCGTCTCCGCCCAGCAATTCGAATACCGTCCCGCAATCCATCACCAAGCATCCAATCCTCTAAAACTTATAAAAACGTTTCTTTAACACGGGAGCAATATATGCTGAGACATTTGCCACTTGAGGGCACCAAAAACTTGCCGTTTATTTTTCCTAAATGACCGAATACGTGCATGTTAAAGATGACGGATGACTGAAATCCAAAACTCAACTTCCGGAGGACGACCCTCCCATAGTAGTCATTCACGCGCTTCTACATGTTATTCTTTTTCCTTTCTCAATTTCGTTGAGTATTGCTTCCCCGTAAGTGGTGTTTTTCCTTAGTTTTATTTTACCCGCTCCATCTGCCTTTAACGTGAAAAGGTACCTCTCATCAGCGTAGACGTCAATGCTCGCCCCTGCGAACTTTTCAGGAAGCGTGAGCACAACGTGCTTCTTCCTTTCTTCAACTTCCACAGGCACCTCTGCTCCCCTTACTTCTCTCTTCCTCCTCTTAACCCCCCTGGCAAATCTGGGCGAAATTGGAACGACTACCGTTTGCTCGCCAAAAGTGTATATTTCATATTGAAGCTCTCCAGTTTCAAAGTCCCTAACCTCTATCACCGGTCTCGCTAAGTCCGCCTCCGTCATACCTGTCGGAACTTTAACGGTCATGTTCAACGAGAGAACTTGCCCCACTCTTCCATCCTCTATAAAAATGACGGTGTCTATTATTCTGCATATAAGGCCTAGTTCGACGCGCCCTATAAACCTCTGAATCGCATCGATCGGCCTAGACGCATGCACCACGCCTACAAGGCCAACGCCTGCAAACCTCAAGTCGGCAAAAACTTGGAAATCCTTCGTCTTCCTAAGCTCATCATATATACAGTAATCTGGCCTAACAAGCAAAAGGACATCGGCGGTTCGCTCCATATCCCCCCTTAAGGCAGTATACTGTGTTATCTCCGGGTTAACTTGCAGGTCCCTTGGCTTTTCAAGCGTCTTAACGATTTTCCCCTGCTTTTGGTAAAACTCGGCCAAAGCACTTGCAAAGGTTGACTTGCCCGCTCCCGGTCTCCCGGCGATAAGTACCCCCTCCGCCTCCTCTATCAGCCTCCTCCTTAGTTTCTCAGATGGTGCGTAGTCGTCTAACGTCACCTTCAACAGTGGGCGGACAGCCGTGATCTCCATTCTCTCCGAAAATGGTGGCCTAGTTATCGCTATACGGTACTCTCTCAACTGAACAACAGTTGCTCCTTCCTCGTCTATCTCTATGAAACACCTAGGTGCGCTCCTAGCTTCCTTTATTATTTGCGAAGCTAACTCCTCAAGCTCCCTCCTAGTTACCGGTTTATCTGATAACCTTTCCAGCTTCCAGCTCCCTGGAGTTCCCCTCTTAGTCATTGGGGGGACGTCTTCTTTTAAGTGAACCGAGAGCGAGTCCTCCAAGAAGTAATCCTGGATCCTCCTAGACTCTTTCCCCTCCTCCTTCAGCAAGATGACATTTATCCCTTCAGCCTCGCACATTGCAGCCTGAACATGGTCACTGGTAAGGAGCGTCGCAGAGTACTTCTCAGCCTCCCGCCGAACCAGATTGTCAAGCTCCCCTCCAGGAGCCAGCCTCACTTGCTGAAGCGTAGGTCTCTCACCAACAATCAGTACCCTAATTTTTCCTTCTCTTTCAAGCTGCCTAAGCCTTCTCAGCTCTTCAAGCCCATGGAAACCTGTAGTCTTAGCCATGTTCGCTTGGTACTCTATTTCTGCCAGCACAACCTGAGGTATTATTATTTCAACGTCTTCTCCAAACTTCCCTGCTTTAAGCTCCTTTGAAATACCTGAGCCTGCAAGTACACTAGTATCAACAACGTATCTCATCGCCAAAACCTCTATTTTTACTTCCCGCGAAGAGTCTAAAAATCGTGGATGGGGCTCTAAATAATAAATACTTAGAGTGAACGTTCGTTATCGTGCAGAGAGCGCTATTCTTTCTATTTGGTCCCTCTGCCTTACGGCATAGCTCTTAAGGTCATTGTTTGCAGCAAGTATGATTTCCTCCGCCAAGCATTCATCTATGGTCTTCCTGTTACCAAAACTTTTCTTTCTCGCCCCCTCCGTTAAGAACCTCAGCGCGAGGTCAACACGCCTCATGGGTGCAACATCACAAGCAGTGAAGTATATTGCCCCACCATAGATAAGCCTGCTAGTCTCTTCTCGGGGTGCCGAATTCTCTATAGCCCTCACCAGCACTTGGATCGGGTTCTCCCCCATCTTAAGTTCCACCAACTTAAACGCATTCTTTACGATGTTTAACGCTTTAACTTTCTTCCCCGTGTTCTCTCCTGGACGCATAAGCTTATTAGCCAACCTCTCGACTAGTGGAACGTTAGCTTTCATGAACCTCCTATGCTCATGCCTACCCCCAGTGTGAGGCACAAGAATCGGCCTAAGATTAATGTACTGCTTAATACCTGGATCCCGTACCTCGATGTTTGATACATCCCACAGCCCAAAGATCTTGATCCCTGTTTCCTCTCCGCTCAAGGCTACCCCTCCCTATCTCATTGGCTTCTCTTTCTTACCTGCGAGTAATGCCTCAAGAGACACGCCGTTCACCTTAACGACTTTCCATCTTACTCCCGGTAGATCCCCGAACGATCTCCCCTTTCTGCCACCAATACCCTCAACTATGACTTCGTCGTGCTCGTCCACGAAGTTAAGGGCCCCATCCCCTGGCAGGAACGCCGTTATCTGTTTCCCATTTTTAGCGAGCTGGACACGAACAGCCTTTCGAATAGCAGAGTTAGGCTGCCGAGCCTCAATACCAACCTTCTCAATCACAATACCGCGTGCCTGTGGGGCTCCCATGAGGGGGTCCGCTTTAAGTTTAAGTTTCAAAATCCTCCTCTTAAAGTACGTGCTGCTCCATTTAAGCCTCTTACGTCTTTCAGCTAAATTTCTTGCTGCATATTCCCCTCTAGGTGATTTCTTGCCCACTGTCCCGTACCTCTTTCATTCACTTTTCAGGGTGAAAGACACTGAAAACAGGTATTTAAATATTTACCGCAACCCCTATCCCATTACTTAAAGAAGCTGCAGGCAATCCAGATGAACGACAAACACATTTACACCTGTTTTTACGAAGAAGTTTGGTCATCTTCTGAGCTATCATCAAGTGGCTTCTACTCTAATCGCCTTGTCTAGTAAGATTTAAAATCGCGCTTCTCCTTCTGTTCTGCAAGCTTTAAATGCCAACTTAAGTGACATATGGCTGTGGTGTACATGAGCGTTAAGATCCATGTGAAAAAGGAGTGCCGCCTAGAAGGGTGTACGTTCATAACGGGCTTTCATAGTGTAATAGGGGAGGCAGGCTACATCGCTATCAGGCATATTGTGAAGAACCTTAACCCTGAAAGGATAGGCGTTGTTGAAACCAAGCTTTTTCCTCCGTTCGTCTGGTTTAAGGGTGGAGGCCTCGCCCTTCCTTTCGAGCTATTCAAGCATGAGGACTTTGTTATGCTCTTTCCTCGGGTTCTTCCTCATGGAGACGAGCATAAGGAGTTCGCTTTCGCTATAGCGGATTGGGTGGTGAAAGAGAAGTTCAACAAGGCGATCCTTATAGGAGGGCTTGACAGCAGATTTAGGCAGGGGAGCGAGCCATTCAGAGTTGTAGCGACAAGAGCGGGGTATCAGGAGGCACTGAAACTTGGCGCCCCCTTCTTAGACGAGGAGCTCGGCGTCTTTGGCCCCCTCGCTTTAATGCTAGCGTGCTTTGAGCTAGGTGACTTTCCGGCAATAGCTATTCTTCCTTTTGCGGAACGGGGTCGTCCAGACCCTAGAGCGGCAGCGGTGGCAGTGGAGATTTTGAGGGAGAAGTACGGTTTACCTGTAGAGACCGAACCCCTAATACAGGATGCGAGAGAAATAGAGGCTGAAATAGAAAAAATATTAAAGCAACAGGAGAGAGAGCTCGGCAGCAGAGAGGAAGGAATGTACATTTAAAGACTCCTAACTAATTCGGGTGCGTCAAGAACAGTATTTGTTTTCTCTCAAAGAAAGAATTTAAATTTCCTTTCTGTCTCTCCTAAACATAGGCGGGTTATAGGGGTCTGTAGCCCGGGAAAGGGGGATAAGCCCAGCTAGGACAGGGCGCCGGCCTTCGGAGGTTGCTTTGGGGAAAGCCGGAGGTCGAGGGTTCAAAACCTGAAGGTGGTGGAACTCCCTCCAGACCCGCCATACTATTCACCTACGTCTTAGCTACATAACATTTAACTCTATTTTTTTATGTTTCCTTTTTAGCATCTTGATGCGCTAGTGTGGGTGACCGTTATGAGGCTTGGAGGCGCTCTCAGCGGAAGCGAAATACGAAAACTAATACTGGAACATGGGCTAGTCAAAGAATACGTGAATTTAGATGTCCAGTTGACCTCCAATGGATTTGACTTATCCCTCAGGGAAGTTCACTCCTTTAATGGTCCCGGTCGTGTCGATTTTTCGAATGTGAACAGGATAATCCCGGACACGGTTAAACTTGAGCCTAAGGGCGGCGCTTACTTCCTGAAGCCCGGCATGTACAAAGTGGTCTTTAACGAGGTTCTTAATTTACCAAATGACGTGATTGCTCTCGGCTTCCCTAGATCTTCCTTTCTCAGATGTGGAGCAACAGTGTGCTGCGCAGTTTTCGACGCAGGCTACCATGGGCGAAGCGAGTCCCTAATGATAATAGGTAATCCGCATGGCTTCTTTTTGGAGAAAAACGCAAGAATAGTCCAGTTAGCCTTCTTCAGACTCGAGGAGCCCTCCGAAGGGTATAGGGGGCAATATCTTGGCGAGAACCTTTAATTAC
>JAHAWR010000110.1:0-4652 GCA_018383835.1 Candidatus Jordarchaeia archaeon
GAAGGCTGACGCCGCGTAAAATGAGGTTAGGAAGGAGGCTAGCGCTGTTAGGGGCGTGGTGGCACGGTTCAGGCTTGTTGCACGCGCAATGATGTACGTGGTTAGAGTTAGGGATGCCGCAAGGGCCAAGGGGATTACCCAGTTTTGTTCCGGTGTGACTCTGAGGAGGCTTGTTAGTGTGAGTTTAAGTTGTGGTATGAGGGATGATAGCGCCCCCTGAGCGCACGAGGTAGCGAATATTGTTATTTTCAGCTTTATTTCTTGTGTTTTTAGTTGGCGTTCGCGTTCCTCCGTTATTTTTAGGTCTTCTATGAGCTCTGAGAGAATTTCCTCAAGCATTTCTCCGGCTTTTAACGCGTCCTTTTGTAGCGCGAAGGAGAGGATTTGAATGGCGATGCGCAACCTTGGGCTTCCGATTTTTTCGGAAAATTGCTTTAGTGCTTTGTCTGGTGAGAGCGAGCAAACAATGAGATTTTCTCTAACTTTGAGTAAGGCGGGTTTTAACGGGCCGTCATAGTTTGTTATTGCTCTTTCGAGAGATAGTTCGGGGCTTAACCCAGATTTAAGCCCTGCACTTACGCTT
The DNA here is from genome assembly GCA_018383835.1 of Candidatus Jordarchaeia archaeon. Lineage (GTDB taxonomy): Archaea > Asgardarchaeota > Jordiarchaeia > Jordiarchaeales > Freyrarchaeaceae > DTBI01. The sequence goes on from JAHAWR010000110.1 coordinate 584, forward strand.
GAAAGTAGTGCGACCGCCTCTTTTACCTCACGTGTTTTTTCCTTCAGCATTGCGGCTCGCCTCTCTGTTTTATTGGGTTTCCCAAGCGTCTACGAGCTGCTTGAGCGCTAGTGCCTTCGCGCTTTCAGACTTGAATCTGAAGATCCTTACTCTGCCGAATCTTTTCTCTTGTATTATTCCGGCGTTTCTTAGAGCTTTAAGGTGGCTACTTGTAGCCTTATAGTTTAACCTTGCTCTTCGGGCTATTTCGGAGATGTTCAGTTCTCCCGCTCTAGCGAGGACACGGATTATTCTTACTCTGCCTTTCGAAGAAAATATGTCTTCGAGCACGCACATTTCGCTCAAAGGGTGCACTCCTCCGGCTCTTTGTAACCTACAAGGTTGGCCAGCGTGATTTTTTCGCCTTTGGCTCTGCTCACTGTCTTCACAGCAACCGCGCCCGTTCCACCTACATTATGTAACTCCAGATGGCTGTAGCTTACGTTGCCGTTTGGCTTCAGTGCTTCGTTGTAGGACTCGAACAGTTCTTTGTCGAGGCTTCGCGTTTGGTTTTCAGTAGAGACAGGATCATTTAGTAATAGTGAACGCCTACTTCTTCTTGAGTCTGCGAAAGCGAGTAGATTGTTGTCCTTAAGCGCTTTTTTAACGTGTCTTGGAAATATGCGGGTAGATAGCTCTGCTTCAGCATAACGAGCCGCGTCAAGTAGCACAAGCAATGTTTGCTTTAAGCCTTTCACAGCAGCCACTCTTGTCAGCATTTTTAGGGAGGACTCGCTGATGCAGCCTCTGTAAAAGGCTTTTTCAGCCACATTCCTCAGAATTGAAAAAAGCTGCATGTACGAGTAGCCTTCCAGCTTTGTGACGATACACCTTAGGGGGTTGACTCGACGCAGCCCGCTTAGAGCCTTTTCACTTTCCAGCGTTATGAGCACGTATATTCCTTGGCCGTCCTTTAGCTTGCTTTCGACTTCTGAAAGTCTTATAAGTAGTTTTTCGCCGTTCTTAGTCGGCAGCCAAGAGTCGACGTCGTCCAGTACTATTAGGGCGCTTCGCCCATTAAGTTCCTCTAAGAATATGTCAACAAATTCCGTAAGCGAAAGCCCTCTGAAAGGTATAGAAGGCACAAGGATGCGCAGGAGGCGGGCTATCACGCTGTAAGCACTGCTCTCCATTTTACAGTTAACGTAGAATTTTAAAACCCGGTTGCTACTTGTGTCGAAAAGAAATTTGGAGATTAGAGTTTTCCCAGAGTCGTGGCTTCCTACCAAGATTCTGCAAAAAAAGCCGCCATTGTCGAGTATGAAACTCATTTCGGAGGATAATGTGTGGAGAATGCTGCTCCTGAACTGCAGTATTTCGGAGGGCATATGGGCTACTAAACTTTCAATGTTTTTGACTAGAACTGTCTGGTAAAGGTAGTGTGGGGTCATCTTTAAGCCCTCCGCCTGAAAATTGGGAAGAAAGCTTTCGGAATAAATAGGCTTAAGTGCCTCTCGTTTCCAGTGTTTCCGTTGGAGCACCGAACAAGAGACAGGTATGTCGTACTGAAAGGGTCGAGAAGTTGAGAAAGCGTTAAAAACGATGCTGGCAGAATGAGGAATAAAGCAGCTTCACTCAAAAGAGGGAAATTTTAACGCGGCAGCTTTTACGTTCACAGTTGGCCTCTTCTAGGGTGGTGAAGCTTGTGAAAATTAGGAGTCTCAAGGAAATCGGTGAGGACGAAATGCGGAATATTCTGGAGAGGCGAGCTGAGATTAAGAAAGCTCTAAGAAAGGTGAGGAAGATAGTTGAGGAAGTAAAGAGAAATGGGGATAGAGCTCTGGCGAAGTATACGAAAAAGTACGACGGAGTTACGATTCCTCCCTCCAAAATAAAGGTTTCAGAGGAGGAGGTCACGGAGGCTTACAGTAAAATCCGCGAGGAGGTAGTTAACGCCATCAGGTTTGCAGCCGAAAACATAAGAAGTTTTCACGAGAAGCAAATGGCGACGTTCACTATTGAAAAAGTACCAGGAGTAAAATTAAGTCAGATTATTAGGCCTGTGGAGTGCGCTGGCATTTACATTCCTGGAGGACGTGCCGCTTACCCCTCCACTGTCTTGATGGCTGCTATTCCGGCAAGGGTGGCGGGTGTTAAGAAGTGCATAGTATGCACGCCTCCTAACCGTGATGGAAGCGTCTGGCCGGAGGTATTGGTGGCTTGTAACGAGGTAGGAGTAACTGATGTGTTTAAAGTTGGCGGGGCGCAAGCCATAGCCGCGATGGCTTATGGAACGGAGACCATACCGAGAGCTGACGTCGTAGTTGGTCCAGGAAACATATACGTTACAGCCGCCAAAGTTTTGGTGAGCGGGGACGTCAAAGTAGATCTACCTGCAGGTCCAAGCGAAATCTTGGTTTTGGCTGACGAAAGTTGTAACCCGCATTTCGTTGCTGCCGACCTAGTCTCGCAGGCGGAGCATGACCCAGCGGCGTCAGTCATATTAGTTACCACATCTAGGAGGGTTGCAGAAAAGGTGATGAGGCTAGTGTACGAGTTAGCAGCGAAAATGGGTACTAGAAGCGCTGCGGTTAGCGTAGTTGACAAGGGATGGTGTATTTTAGTGGAAGACTTGGACGAAGGAGTAAAATTCGTAAACAGGTATGCTCCCGAACACCTCGAGATCCACGTTGAAAAACCTCACCGAATCCTAGAGAAAATAATAAACGCTGGTGCGGTTTTCATCGGCAGCTACACGCCTGTAGTTTTAGGCGATTATGCCGCCGGGTCAAATCACATCCTGCCAACTGGAGGCTACGCTAAAAGCTTCTCGGGGCTTTCGGTGGAGAACTTTATCAAGAGAATAAGCGTCGTTGAATGTGACAGAAGAGGACTCGAAGCTCTCTCGGAGAGCGTTATAGTTTTGGCTGAAGCTGAAGGAATGCCTGCTCACGCCCAAGCAGTCAGACTGAGGCTTAGAGAGAATGAAAGCTAAGGAAGCCTTAAGAAAACTGGAACCATACCGCGGGGAGCTCTCCAGACGGGAACTCGCCCAAAAGCTAGGATTAAGGGAGGAAGACGTTCTCCCACTCCACGCTAATGAAAACTTATTCGTAGAGAGAGATTGGGTGAAAGAGAAAATAAGGGAGGCATTGGAAAGAATTGACCCGCGTATATACCCCGACCCGCAGAACATAGAGGTCCGCAGAGCGTTAGCGCGACACTACGGAGTGAAAGAGGAAGAGGTGGTCATGGGAAGCGGTACAGATGAGCTGATAGACGGCATTTCCAAATGCTTCATCGAGCCTAACGAACAAGTAGTAACCCTTGACCCTACCTTTCAAGTATATGGTATTTCAGCTTTGCTTTATGGAGGAAGATGTAAAAGCTTTCTTTTGAGAGAGGACTTCTCAATTGATGTACCAAGGCTCCTGAACGAGCTGGATAGAACAGTCAAGTTGCTCTACGTGTGCTCTCCGAACAACCCGACAGGGAACCAGCATGAAAAAGAAATAATTGAGGAGATACTTAAAAACGTGGACTGCATTGTCGTTCTAGACGAAGCTTATGTTGAATTCGCGGACTACTCCCTTAGCAAACTAATCCATACTTACGACAATCTAATCGTGCTACGCACCTTCTCTAAGGGGTTCGGCATAGCGGGGTTAAGGTTTGGCGTCGCCCTCTCAAACCAAGAAATAGCTGATCTCATGAGAAGGGCGTTACAACCTTACAATGTGAGCAACGTAGCCCAGTACACAGCCCTCACGCTACTAGAAAACTGGAGCTACTTGGCTGAAAAAATAAAGGAAATCAAAAAGCAGCGAGAAAAGCTTCAGGAAGAGCTTTCAGAGATAGGAGGGATAAGGGTTTACCCCTCAAAGGCAAACTTCATTCTGGTTAGGGTAGTAAAGAAGGGCGTGAGCGCGGAAGACGTTCAGAAGAACTTAATGAAGAAGGGGATACTGGTGAGGGATAGGAGCAAGCTTCCTTTACTAGAAAACTGCCTCAGAATAACCGTCTGCCCCAGCCACATGTCTGAAAGGCTAACTTCAGCCCTAAAAGAGGCCTTAAGCTAGGGGAGGGCTGT
>JAHAWR010000110.1:4669-5132 GCA_018383835.1 Candidatus Jordarchaeia archaeon
AAAGTCAAAGTAAACGGACGCTACGCTTGGATACGAGAAGGCAGAGAAGACAAGATAAGGAATGTAAAGGGGTTAATTTTCGACTGTGACGGAGTAATTTTCGACGTGTCGAAATCCTTTAAAGAAGCGATCCTTAAAACGGTCGAGTGGTTTTTTGGCACAGTTTTAGATGTGGAGCCGCCCTCAGTCAATTTAGGTCACATACAGATGTTTAAGAACACGGGGGCGTTTAACAACGACTGGGAGATAACCTACGCCATAATACTTTACTACCTCACAGACTTGCTTGCTAAGACAGGGAAAATCGAATTGAAGCACACTTGCAGAAGTGATGCGGTGGCGACTTTCAGTTTCTTCAAAGAACTAGGAAGATCGCTAAAGAAGGAGGGAGGCGAGGGGGAGCTAGAAAGATACGTTGATGAGGTTGGAGCTGGAGGGTTGGAGGACAGCACACGTAGAGCAA
>JAHAWR010000012.1:0-4966 GCA_018383835.1 Candidatus Jordarchaeia archaeon
CGAACCCTACTCCTATGACCTTACCTGCGTAATGTGTACCGATGAGGAGGTTGGGGTTTACCCTGGAGCCTACTACTTGGCTGATAAGGGGTATATTAGGGGGGATGTGATATGTGGCGAGATGGTTCACGGAGTCATAGGAGTAGGGTTCGCTGGGTCAGTTCACTTCAAGGTGACGGTTAAGGGCAGGTCCGCACATACTGCAATGTGGTGGACTGCAGTCAACGCCATCGAGAACGCCCTTCCAGTTCTTGAAGAGGTGCTCAAGCTGAAGGAGAGGGTGATAGCACGGAGGTCGGAGGTGCCAACAATACCCACACCTCTCGGAGACAGGCTGATTCCGCTTCTCTCACTCAACATGATGTCAGGGGGGGTTAAGGAGAACGTTATCCCAAGTGAGTGCAGCTTCTCCGTGGATAGAAGATATATACCGGAGGAGGACGAGGAGCAGGTTATATCAGAGTTTATTGAGGCTGTTGAGGCTGGCAAAGCTAGGAGTAAAGCCTTATCTGTGGAGGTTGACACGGTAAGGGTCTATAAGCCATTCAAGGTGAGCCCCGAAGCCCCCATCGTTAGGAAGCTCGCCGAAGCCGTGAGGCATGTGACGGGGAGGCAGCCCATATTTATAGGGGTAGCAGGATCAACCGACATGGGCTACGTCGCCCAGAAAGGACACGACGTCGCAATAATGGGGGTGGGGGACGTGAACTCCAACTTTCACGGCGCAGATGAAAACATAAAAATAGAAGATATGCTCGCCTACGCCAAGGAACTAATCTATCTGCTTTGCTTCCAGCCCGCTTTCAATTCCCCATATTAAGTCCCTATTTTTTTGGTTTTTGGAGCTCTAATCTCCCGTCGCTACTGGTTTCGTGTGTCCTTTACCTGCGACGTGGCCCATGGTGTGTCGTTGAAGTGACGGAGAGGGGAGAGAGAAAGGGGGGGTTAGAGTGTGATGTTCAAGTGTTGCATGATTTGAGGTAGTACTTCGATGATGCCTGTCCATTCAGCCTGCAATGAGAGGGCAATGTAGGCTATTATCGCTACGCATATGCTGCAGACGGCAACGTTCACTGCGTGGTTGTCGTAGCGTAGCTTGGCGAGGCGCAGGTCTCTCTCATGGTTCCACAGGAAGTCTTTTAGTCCTTCCTGTTTCCGTGGTAGGATGTATGGAAGGGTTCTTACGCCAGTTGGGTTAAATGAGTCGATGAACCAGTGTGAGAAGATTGCCGCTGTCGCTATAGCAAAGTATTGGGGGACGATGATTCCTATAACCAGTGGCAGCCATATGAGGGTTAATATGCTGTGGAGGAGCCCGCTTCTGTGCATCACCTTCTCCCTTTTCAGTACCTGGTCTAGGTCGGGTATGATGCCGAAGAATCCTCCTGCAACGAGCGCCGGGACGGAGCCGGAGAGGGCGAGCTGAACCTGCCAAGTGGAACTAAACCTTGAGAGGTTCATCAGGTTCTGGAACTGGGAGAGTAGTGTGCCCTTGAGCTCAGGCGATATGAAAGCTATAACGAGGGCGGCGGCGGTCGCCCCCACAATTATGTGGGTATACTTCTGCAATTCACTTCCCTCCTTTCTTCCTTTTCTTCTTAGCGACTTTCTTCTTTTCACCTTCCTTAACTGCTTCTCTAGCTTCCTCCTGCCACCTTGCGATTTGGTTGGACGAGATCCCCTTTATTGCGTCGCCAAGCTTCTTTGGGTCAGCGTTAAGAAGGTCGCCGACGGTCTTCACGCCATGCTCCTTGAGCCGCTTAGCTTTATCTGGCCCTATCCCTTTAATGATCTCTACTGGGGAATTAAGTGTAACTTTCCCCTTCGCCGTGACTTCACCTAACCCGAGCGCCGAGCCTATTACCGCTAGGAGAAGCGCCATCCCAACGCATGCAAAGTAGACTAGCAACTGGGGCACATCAAAAATCATCCCTCAACCTCCCATCACGCCATTTTTCCCTCACCTTTATTTTAAAAAACATATTTAAATCTTTAGAATTTTTATTAAAAAATTGCAAGATAGCCGGCGAGAGGATATGCTACCACAGCTTCGAAGAAATCAACGACTGGCCGCCAGCAACGAGGTGCACTGCACTTAAAAAGATGAAGATGTGGGGGCGATGCTCAACAGCAGCTGGGAATCATCTTTGAGGGTGCTCGTCTGAGCATGGCTGACGCGCCATTTGGCGCATATGTGTTAAATCAAATAACTAGAGCAGCTTAGAGTGTTTGTCTGCTTGCTCCATTTCAAGCATCCCTTTTCATATAGCCCGCTGGGGCAGTGCCCGCTGCGGGGGTTTGAAAAGGGTTTAATGTGCTCCTGCGGATCCTAGTTAAGTAGTTTTTCTGGGGTGGTTGAATGGGCGATGGTAGCGTAATTGTTATTTCAGACTGCCATTTGGGTCTGATTGGTGGCGAGAAGAAGAAGGGTGTAGTTTGTGAGCCGGAGAAGTTGGGTCAGTTTTTGAGCTGGCTTATTCACTTAAAGAATGGGGGGAAGGTTAGTGTCGCGCTGGGGCCTTGGGGTGGCGGACGCGAAGAGAAGGTTTTAAAGCCTCCTGAGAAGGTGCTTCTAATCGGAGACATTTTGGAGCTTTGGGACGCATCCGACCGAGCCATCGAGTACTGCAGCAGGCCGATTTTAGATTTGCTTGAAAAGTTGGACTGCGAGAAGATTTATCTCTTAGGAAACCACGACTACGACTTGAAGTCGCTTACAGGAGTCTATCCCTCGGGCGAGAGTACTCTGAGCATTATCGAGGACTGTTATCCGGTGCAGGAGAGAGGAAAGGTTGTGACTCTGAAGAAGGGTGACAGGGATTACATGTTTATTCACGGTTACCAGTTTGACAGGCTCTTCAGCTTCCAGCCCTGGAAGCTTTTGCCCGGCATCCGCTCCGGGGCTCTGGCTTTTGGCGGATATGGTGACATTTTCGTAGGCTTGCTTGTACTCGGCATAATAGCGGGGATCCTAAACTACGTTATACTGCAGTACTTTCCCCTCGGTTTCGTTGGATTGAACCAGGGCTTGTGGAGCCTAGTGTTCCCCATGTTACAGCTTTTCCCTATCAGTTTTCTAGGTCTGAGCCCGAGCTTCTGGAGCGCGCTGCTCCCCATCCTTGCCGTTTTCGGTAACGGGGCTCTAGTCCTCCTATGGGCTATCCTAGGCGGCCCGCGCCTCTTCTACCTTTACGGGAGGAGGGTTTGGAATAGGCTGGTCGGCACTAGGTATAATCGTGAAGCCTCCATTAGGGGTCTTCGCAAGTGGTGGAGAAAGTTCTCCAAGAATAAGGTCATCGACGCCAAGAACCTGAGGATAGTCTACGGACACACACACCTCGTTGACGTTATTCTACCAGACGAGTTGAAAGTAGGCGGCAATGGTGGAGAAGTAAGCCTCACCGCTTTAAATGTCCCAGCGTGGGTTAAGGACTACACGGAGAAGCACAGGCAGAAGCTTCGCGCAACATGCCTCTACATAGACGACGAGGACGAGCTATTCATCGGTTGGGACTGGAACGACAAGAAGGTCTTCCTAGTCCCAATAGAAGCCGTTCACGAAAGAATGAAAAAGGGCGCCATCTCCGAGGAGACAGCGAGGAAACTCCTAAGCGTTGGATGGCCAAAAATCATGGTGGAGTCATGGATGGGGACAAAACTTACAAAAAACTCGGAAGCTTAGAACTTTAGTTCTGGGTTGCAGGTCTAAAATGTCTTGATGCTTTTCCTCGCCGGTGGCTGAGTTGCTTGGAGGCTACGGGCGCAGCCCCCTCGAGTGCGCAGATAAACAACCATCCAATGAAGAAGCAATGGTAGCTGCGTGCCAGCGGGTGGTGGCACACCCAATTCGAAGGCTAGCCATAAAGGGCGAGGCAACAACCAACAGCCCCTGAGCTATAAAACATCACCAAAAGCGAGAACCCCCAGCTTCAGCCATGGAGAGTGTCAAATCCAGCTCAGCTTGCAGGAGTTCCTGCCACCATCCACGACAACACTAAAACACCTAGGACCCTACAGACACTCTAATTAAAGAAGTAGCTGCTCCCCCTGGACTCGCCGTCCCCTTCAAGTTAAGGGCTATTTAGAATGGGCTGAAGAAGCTTAAATCATGTTTTGGGGCCAGCGTAACAGGTTACTTTTCTGTGGTCTCTTACTTGCCCGGGGGGGGTTATTCCTCAAGTATTGCAACCGCTCTGCACCAGCCAGCTGATCCACCCTTAACCTTCACCGGGAAACACGCTACCTTGAAGCCGTATGGCTTCTTAAGGACGTCGTACAGGTAATCTAGGTTGGCGAGTTTCTCTATGTGGACGTATTCTTTCTCCCTTGCGGCGTAGTGCGCCTCCCATATTACGTTGGCGTCACCCGTCTTCTCGTATTCCTCCCTGATGATTGAGAATGGCTTGTCCCATCCCCAAGCGTCAGTCCCCATAACCCTTACGCCCTGCTCTATGAGCCACAGTGTTGCCTCCCGCGTCATCCCGCATCCGGCGTCGAGGTACTCCCGTGCCCCCCAGAGCTTGTCCGCACCGGTCATTATGAGAACTATATCTCCGGGCTTCAGCCTGTAGCCTATCTTGTCCAGGGCCTGCTTGAGGTCGTCCACGGTCACCCCTGAGCCGTGCGGCTTGTGTCTCATGTCCAGTATTACGCCGTCGCCGTAACACCACTCAAGTGGAACCTCATCGATAGTCTTCGCCTTCTTCCCCTCGCTCGTCGGAGCAAAGTGCCAAGGAGCATCAAGGTGTGTCCCGTGATGTGTGGAGAGATTGTTAAGGGTGTCGTCCGCCCACCCCAACCCGTCAGGCAGCTCCTCCCCTCTACATCCGAAGAGCATTTCCATGATCGCCGCCCCCTCTCTGTGGTTCTTATGAATTACTTCAGGAGGAATGAACTCGCTCGGGACAGACTCTATGGGGACACTTAAATCCACTATCCTAATCTTACCCAAGGAAGGAGGCCTCCT
>JAHAWR010000012.1:4998-22501 GCA_018383835.1 Candidatus Jordarchaeia archaeon
AAATTCTTTGCCATTAAAATGGAACACCAGATTGCAGGTTGAAGACACGTGGAGAAGCCGGCACGCTCGAGGCTACGGGTAAGCGCCTTCGGGGCTCACGCGAACCGGGTCCGGCTTGAAGAGTAAAAATTTTTAAAACTTGGTAGTCCTGTAACCACGGGTGAGACCCGATTCTCCCCCGCCTACAAGCTTCAATGGGAGGATAGCTGATGGTGGAGACGTACCACGAGATAAACTCCCGTTTCAGAAGGGAGCTGGCGGAGCTTCATGAGGAAGGAGAAACGCTCAACTTCTGCTACCAGTGCGCGACGTGCTCAGGCATCTGCCCCGTCTTCAGGTACAACCCGAAGTATAACCCGAGGAAGCTCGTAGAGGGCATGCTGACAGGTAGGAAGGAGGAGCTCATCCACGACCCAAACATATGGCTGTGCACAGTGTGCCACAACTGCACCGAGGTGTGCCCGCAAGGTGTTAGGGTGAGCGAGCTGCTCGCTGTACTGAGAAACCTCGCAACCAAGGCGGGGAACGTCCCGGAGCACTTGAAGGCCGAAGTGAAGGTTCTGCTCGAGACCGGGTTGGTTAACGCTCCATCCAAGGTAACTGTTTCTAGGAGGGCTAAGATGGGGCTTCCCGAGCTTAAGACCGCTGACCCAGCTGAGATTAGGGCTCTTCTCGAGCACCTAGGCTTCGTCAAGTTGACCGCTAAGGAAGGGAAAGCCGTTAAGGAGGAGAGTGGTGGTGGCGGGCAACAGTAGTGGCTACGCAATGTTTTTGGGGTGCGTTATACCGAACCTTCTACCGCACCTCGAGATATCGATAAGGAAGGTTTTCGGCAAGCTTGACGTTGAAGTAAAGGACGTTGCGGGGTTCTCATGCTGCCCTGAGCCCATCGGAACCCCGGGGCTGGACATTACAACGTGGGTGACGTTGGCTGCCAGGAACCTCTGCGTGGCCGAGGAGGCTGGACTGGACATCGTCACTTTCTGCAACGGGTGCTTCGAGACGCTTAAGGAGGCCAAGGTGCTACTTGAGCACGACGCCAAATTGAGGAGCAAGGTTGCCGAGGCACTCTCCAAGGTTGGAAGAGAGTATAGGGGTAGGGTTGAGGTTAAGCACTTCGCCCAAGTCCTCTACAATGACATTGGGCCGGCGAAGCTCAGGAGCTACGTTGAGAGGCCGCTTAAGGGCGTGAAGGTTGCAGCCCACTACGGGTGCCACATCCTCAGGCCAAGCCACCTGCTTCAGGTCGACGACCCCTTTAACCCCGTGCTGCTGGACGCGCTTGTGGAGGCGACTGGGGCCGAGAGCGTAGACTACTTCAGGAAGTTCCTCTGCTGCGGATGTGGCGTCGGCAACTTGGACGAGGCGACCAATGTCAAGATGGTCATGGAGAAGCTACACTACATGACGCAGGCTAAGGCCGACTGCATGGCCGTGCTATGCCCCGTCTGCTTCAGGCAGTACGACGTGAGGCAGATGATCATTAACAAGACCTACGGAAAGGACTACAACATCCCGGTGTTCTACTACACGCAGCTACTAGGGCTAGCGATGGGCATGACGCCGGACGAGCTGGAGCTCAAGTCGAACAGAACCAAAGTTGACCCGCTGCTGGCAAAGCTCAACGGAGGAAAATAAAAGGGAGGAAGAATGTTTGGTTAAAATTGGGCTTTTCATATGCGACTGCGGTGGAACACTCACCAAGAACCTGAACTTCGACGAGCTAGTTTCGTGGGCTGAGAAGAGTGGAAGGTTCGCCTTCGTCGTGAGGGGCAGTGACCTCTGCGACGAGTCAGGGTTGAAGGAGCTCGAGGCTAAAGTCAAGAAGGATGGTGTGGAGCGCGTTGTGGTCGCCGCCTGCTCCCCCAAGGTTAAGGGGGAGGAGCTGGCGAGGAGCGTCGAAGCCGCCGGGCTGAGCAGGTACAGCATGGTAGTGGCCAACATAAGGGAGCAGTGCGCTTGGGCTCACCCAAGCCAGCTAAAGGAGGCGACCGTAAAGGCGAAAGCCCTCATAAATGCAGCTGCAAGCAGAGCTGAGAAGATCGAGGAAGTCCCCGTCAGAGCCATCCCTATCTCTCAGAGAGCCCTCGTTATAGGTGGTGGCATCAGCGGCATAACGGCGGCTCAGGAGCTGGCCGAGCTGGGATTCGAGGTTACAATAGTTGAGAGGCAGCCCACGCTCGGGGGACTATGCCTCAAGCTTGGAACAGTATTCCCCACGGACGACTGCTCCCTCTGCGTCCGGACAACCGCTTGCCCAGCTCTCGGAGGCGACTCGACTAGGAAGTGCATTTACAGGGCTGCGATAGAGGTTGACCCTCGCATACAGGTGATGACGAACGCCGAAGTGGTCAAGGTTTCCGGTGAGGTCGGCAACTTTGCCGTCACCGTCAAGAGGAAGCCGAGGTATGTGAGTGACGCCTGCATCAACTGTGGCGCCTGCGCCGACGTCTGCCCCGTCAGCGTTCGAGACGAGTTCAACCTCGGGCTGAGCGAGAGGAAGGCGATATACCTCCCGTTCCCCCAGGCAATACCGCCAATATACGTGATAGACCCCGAGAACTGCAAGTTTAAGGAGTGCGCTAAGTGCGTGGACGCTTGCCCAGTCAATGCCATAAACCTCGACGAGAAAGAGGAGGAGGTCGTGGTCAACGTTGGAACGATAATTGTGGCGACGGGCTTCGAGGAGTACGAGCCGAGGAGACTCGTCGACTACGGGTACGGTAAACTACCGGACGTCGTCACCCAAGTCGAGCTCGCAAGGCTGCTCGACATAACTGGCCCGACTGGCGGCAGGCTGGTGAGGATCTCCGACGGGCGCCCAGTTGAGAGGATAGTGATGATCCAGTGCGCCGGGTCTAGGGATGAAAAGCACAACTTCTACTGCTCAAACATCTGCTGCATGATAGCCCTCAAGCACGCGCTCATGATAAAGAGAAGGTTCCCCGAAGTGGACGTTGTCATAGCCTACATGGACATAAGGCCGGTCGGTTCGAGGTACGAGGAGTACTACAGGGAGGCTAGGGAGCTCGGCGTCACTTTCGTGAGGGGTAAGCCAGCATGCATTGTCCCAGAAGAGGATGGAAAGCTCGTCGTGGACGTTGAGAACACGCTGACCGGAGAGTTCAACAGGATTAAGGCTGACATGGTCGCCCTCTCAATGTCCATGGTTCCATCCAAGGGAACACAGGAGTTGGCTAGGATCCTCGGCGTCAAGCTCGGACCAGACGGCTACATCGAGACCCTAGACAGGAAGGTCAGGCCCGCTGAGACCAACGTTGCAGGCATATTCGTTGCTGGAGCAGCGATGATGCCTATGGATATACCCTATAGCATAGCTCATGCTTCAGCCGCAGCGATAATGGCGGCTAGGCTGATGAAGAAAGGGGAGATAGAGAAGCCACTCCTCACAGCAGTGGTCAATGAGGAGACGTGTGGGAAGTGCATGGTCTGCCAGTGGGCTTGCCCGTTCAAGGCCATAGCGGTCGTCGAGGGCGAGGCGGCAAGGGTGACCGAGGCGAAGTGCTTCGGATGCGGCCTCTGCGCCGGAGCCTGCCCCACTGAGTCCATAGAGTTGAGGAACCACACCGACGAGCAGATCGCCGCGACCATCGAGGGACTAGCGTCCGACGGAGTTAAGCCGAACATCGTGGCAATAGCTTGCTACGAGTGCGGCTACTCGGCCGTGGACTACGCGGGCATGCTGGGGCTCGAGTACCCGGCGAACGTCAAAACAATGGAGGTGCCGTGCACGGCAGTTGTCGACCCACAGGAGATACTCAAGGCACTGATGAACGGCGTCGACGGAGTGCTGATAGTAGGCTGCTTCGAGGGAAGATGCCACTTCGACAAGGGAGTAAGAGCCATAGGCGCAAAGGTGGCACTCCTCAAGGCGATGCTCAAGCAGCTCGGAATAAACCCACAGAAGCTACAGGTCGTAAATGTCGACTGCGCCGAAGCGGACAAGTTCGTAAACGCAGCCAAACAAATAGTCTCGCAACTACAGTAACTCCACAGGCAACAAAGCCTTTCTCTCTTCAATCAACTCCCTTCAATTCCCTACTTTCAATTCCCTACTTTCAATTTCCTGTTTGAGATTTTGGTTTTTGAAAGAGTGCCGTAAACTCGTTCAAAAGTGCCTCCATAAAGAGGAGGAGTCAAAGTTATTTAAAGCAAACGACGCATATTGGCTTCCGTTAAGCTCTATGTGAAACTTTCTGAGCTCCAGTTCCGTCTTCAACTCCCAAGAGGCTTTTCCATCCTCGCCTATGCCTACTGCTCGCACATGCGCTTAGGCACATAGATGGCCTCCTTCCCTATCAACCGCTGAAATACGACTCTAGAACAACCCCAGAATAAGGAATAAAAAACTGGGATAGGTGCCTTAACAGTGTTTTTAATCGTGCAGCGTCGTTTCTGTCGATGTAAATGAGTGAGGCCAGGTTTCAGCGTCTATCGGCGTATGACGTTCACCGGAACTGAAGTTTTCTTTAAACTTTCTGCTCGAGTGAAGGGTGCCGTTAAGTTCCTCGTCTGTGAGGCTTCTGCGAGTTTCCGAAGTGCCTCCTTGGCTTTCAGCTTCCTTCGCTTCTTCGTAGAGGCTTAGGAGAGATGCACCCCACCCTGCTCTCCTTCCTTTCCGACATCTTCTTAATATCTTCTGGAGCCGAAATCGCTGAACAATCAACCGTGAACCAATCACTAAGACAATTTTATATCGTAACGTTAATACTTGTGCTGTGCATTTTCTTGTTTCGTTTAGCTGGAGGTGTATTGTGTTTCAAAGTTTTGGTGGCCAGTTATGTTTCATTGACGATAAGTTCGTTGAGTGTTTTTCGCCTGTTGTGGCTTTGTTGCGGTAGGAGTATTTTTCGTTAGGAGGTTGCAACCGGTAGGTTTCCCGTGGGTGAGCTCGAGAGCTGGGAGGGGAAATGTTTTTATGTGTTCTGGGGGCAAAAGATCGAGTCAGTTTTTGAGGGGGGTTTGGAGTGCTACAGGTGGATTTGCTTTGGGTGTATGCTATCGGTGCCATGTTTGCTACTGCGGCTGCTAAGCAGCTGAAGAGGCTTGAGGCTGAGAAGGAGAGGATTAAGGATGTTCTCATGTGGCCGTCACCTTTCGGGAACGTCTACTTTGCTCTTCTCCTGCTCTACCTGTCGGTGATCTTTATTCCGGAGGCGGTCTGGCTGACGTGGAACTTCCCACAGTGGGAGACCATGCACGTGTGGTCAAGCCTTGAGGAGATCCCGACGCACCTTGTGACGCTTTTCATGGCGGGGGACGTGGTTCTCGCCGTTCTGGGCTACTGGGTTGCGTACAAGCTTATAGCGAGGGGCAAAGAGTACTTGGCCCACCTTCAGTGGATTGCGGGCTACTTCGCCTTCTTCCTCGTGCTACTCCACGGGTGGGATGGGCTCGCGTGGCAGAGGTTCACCTGGGACTCGACCGTCGTGTTCCCCCTAAAGATGCCTGCGAGCACTGTGATGCTACTCCTAGTTATGAGCGAAGCTGCTGCAACATTCTACCCGACGCTGGTGTCGTGGTGGCTGTATTCTCTTTGGGTTCCGGGGAAGACCATGGCTGCCTCGTTTGCAGCGAGCAACATAGCGGTGACGCTTTACGCTATGGCTGCTCCAACCATTGTCCCGCTGCTCATAGGAGGATACATCACTCTGAGGGACGGACACGTGAAGACCGGCATGAGCGAGGCAGAGGCGGCGTCCCTATCTCTGAAGGGGCTACTCACATACTTACTTGGCGTGCTAGTTGCCTTCGTCCTTGCAGGAGTAACGACCACCGTGTCGAACCTGGTAACGGGAATTACGTGGTACTTCTGGCCGGTTAAGGCGGGCGAAATAGTAGCGTTAACGTCAACCACCGCAACGAGCATCCCGCTTCCAGTAGGATTCGCCGTGGGGATAATAGTGACGGCGGCCATAACGTACTTCACCACCATCAGGGAAGGGAGCGTGGTCAGGAAAACCTTTGCAAAGAACTTTAAACTCTAAATTCATTTTTATCTATTTCTGGTGTCCACGTTTGCCATAATGTTCCTTAATGGGGGCGTAATGTTTTTGCCGAAGCTATGCGTGTAGTGCTTTCTGGGCGGTGAATGAATGTGAGGGCGCTCGTCGTGTACTACTCTGAAACCGGGAACACGGAGAAAGTTGCTAAAGCCATCGCTAATGCGCTGAATGCTGAGCTGAGGCGCGTCGAGGAGGCAGTGGACGTCTTGGGCTACGACCTCCTGTTCATCGGAACCCCTGTCCACTACTTTGGGCCAGCTAAGCCCGTGATCCGGTTTCTGGACGGGCTTCCGGACCTGACCGGGAAGGCGGGCGTAGCCTTCTGCACCTTCCACAACTCTGGGGACAAGAAGACGATAAGCTACATTAGGGGAAGGCTTGAGGAGAGGGGGGCCAGGTTTCTTGGGGGCTTCTCATGCAAGGGGGAGAGCAGGCTGGTGGCGAACCTTGGGCCAAGGATATTTAACAAGGGAAGGCCGAACGAGGAGGATTTAAGGAAAGCCGAGGAGTTCGCCAAGACTATAGCATGAAGCAGCACCTTTGCCAGCGCACAGCATGAAGAAGACGGGTTGAAGTCTGGTGAACGTGAAGAGGAGGTAAGAGGTACCTCTTTATTGCCGGCAAGGGATGATTTCGAGGCTCATCGAGCAGTAGTTTAGTGTGAGCTTGAACCCGCTTAGGAACCCGGTTCCAAGCATTATTTCGTCTACCCCCTCTGTCGTTTCTATGAATCCATCTTGGAAGGTTTTCAGTTCGGGGACGATCACTCTCCCATATGTTCCTGTTGATTCGACCAGCTTACCCGTCGGGGTGACAAGGTTTCTCTTTGTCTGGCTTAGCTCGTTCAGCTTCAGCCTTACGAAGACCTCGGGCGGCACCACGGCGAACCCCTCGTATCCCGTGTCTAGGATGGCGAGCAAGCTACCAGACTCCGGAAGCCTCACCGAGAGGAGAGGGTTACTTAGGACAACCTCGACGGCAGGTGTTTTTCCGACGAACATTTTACCAGCCCATCCTCGCAACAGGCTTCACAGGCTCGGAGGAAACAATTCTCACCCCTCTAGGGTCAATGTTCCTCTCCCCGAGAGCTACAGCGAGTTCTTCGAGGTCACGTGCCTCAGCAACCAGCTCCTCCCCCACGTAGGCCCTAAAGGATTTCTCTTTCCTCTCCAGCATCGAGAAGTAAGCCTTCAACGCATCCTCTATGATCCTCGACATTGCACCTTTACCCGACCCTCTCTCACCCACAAGGCGCCTCAGCTTCTCCTCAACATCATCACTTAACGAAATAGTCAGAGTGCCCATAAAAATACATAGTAATTAAATGAAATTTAAATGTTATGGGAGGAGGGGCCGTGCGCAAGGGCAAGGTGTGGAAAGAGCCCGCGGGTAATGTGCGCCGCCACCTCTAGATTCTCTTTTTGGCATACTAGTGCGGTATGCGTCTGAAGAATGTGTGGTGTGTGAATTGGTGGAGTGTTGACGTTCTCCGTGGCTGAATATTGCTCTCGCTTTCCGGGGAGTTGAGCCTTTCATTATTATTTTGTGCTGTTTCCGGCCCCTACTATGCCTAAGCTAGCGCCAACTTCCTGGCATCCGGCTCTTCCGCACTCACATAGTTTTACTTTCGCACGCCCGTTCCCTTGAGGAGGGCACCGGATGCTGTTTGACCACCTCGTGATTTTATACTCGCATTCGTCCTAAGTCGCTTACCCTGTACTTGTCGTTGGTCTTCTCTAGAAGACCTTGTTGCGTTAACCTAGCCAGCTTTCTCCACAGGGTGGCCTTTGGAAGTTTAAGACCCTCCAAGTCCTTGAGCCTTATCTCCCCCTTCTCTGCCGCCTGCTGCAGTATCTGTTTTTCTACTAGTTCAAGCTCCAGGGGGTAGAGGGCCCTTACCGGTATGACTGCGACCGTGGAGGAGTCTTCTGTTTCTATTTCTATCTCGGCATCCTGTAGCCCCAGGCTCAGGACTGCTGCAAGCGTTTCAATGATAAGTAACCTTATCCCCCCGCTGAGATTAACAACCAGCCTACCCTCCAAACTCAACTCCCTGAGAAGGTTCCTTATGCTGGACACCGCACCATAGAAGTCTCTGACGTTCACCTGGTGCTTGACCACCTCCACTGTTCCATCCGACAGTTTTAGTACAACGTCACTTATGACTTGAAGCGCCCTTTCTCCTCTGGTGTCTCCTCCTTCAGGCATTATTACGACGATCTTGTCTCCTTCCTTGAGTCCTCTTCTCATTATTGCTCTGAGGATGAATTTTTCCTCGAAACCTAGGGAGGCTACTATTATCATTTTTCCACCGAGACGGTTTCTCTTTAGTGAAAAAAGGCTTTTCGAGTAAATTTTTATTTCATTGAAATAAAAATGTTTCTTTTACAGAAAAATTTATATGTGGAAAGGGAATTAAAAGCTTGGGGGGATTTTTTATGCAGAGTATTGGGCTTTCGAAGTATCGTGGCATCGCCACATCTCTGGCTGTCGTCTGTTTAGCTTCCGGCAGCTACTCAGTAATAGACAGGGTGGCTAACGCTCTCTCCATCGACAGCATTAGCAGGGCCATTTACGAGAACACTAGGATTCTTGAGAACCTTTTGAGGCGGTACCGCGACAGCGGAGGAAAGCAAGGAATTTGTGAAGAGAAATTTGAAAGCGGCGGGAGAGAGCTCACTAGAGTACGCGTGATCCTCGATGGAGAAGAGTATGTGGTAGATGGCTACCTTGCGGACAACGAACAGGTGAGGGCGTTCTTGGAGGATGCTTCGAGGGATGTAAGGTTAGCTAGGAGCGTGGCGAGCTACGCCATGTCAATGGTTGCGTCTTGCCTTTCTGCCGCTTCTAGGAGGTCTGCGTGAGTGGAGGTGGTTGTGTGGCTGGCGTGTTTCTGAGTTTGGCGTTCAGGGTTTTGGTTAACTTGGAGAGCCTTAACAGCGTTGAGACCGTTGGTAACCTTGTCAGGCACAGGACGGCGCCGATAGTGGTTCCAAGCGACGGGGGCTACTCCATAAGGTTTGTGCCCACGATTTCTGGCGAGTCACTTGCACATGCCTACCAAGTCCACCTTGTCGAGGAGGCTAAGAGGACAGGGCTACCACTAAGCGAGGAGTCAGAAAGAGGGGAATTCATAAAGTTCGCAGACGAAAACTTCTTGAAGAAGTACGGGGTGGAGGCTCCGGGGAGCGAAAGCAAGATACGGAGGACTGAAGTCGAGATAATGCTGAGGGACTACGTGTGCGATGTTGGAGGCTTCCTCTACGCTGGCAATTACCCGGTTAAGAGGACATCCACGTTCCAAGTCGGCTACATGGTTCCTGCAGTGTTCGAGGTCGAGGCCGCAGCTCTCGAGGCGCAGTTCCACGTGCGGTTTTCACCCTCATTCATGGGTCTCCAGCAGCCCTACAACGTTGAGGTTGGCTCGGCGGTCTACACGTTCACGCTAAACATGGACGTCTCGCAGATAGCTAGGCCGTCGACGAGCTTCGGCGAAAGAGATGACAAGTTGGAGAAGCAGCTTGAAGGCGAAAGGGAGAAGCGTGTGACGGCGGCTCTCTCGGCGCTGAGCACATTCCTAACCCAGTTGAGGTTCGGGGCGAAGAGAAGCAGGTTTCTGCCCAACGTGGAGCCGCTCTCAGCTGTCGCGGCAGTATCAAAGAACACGTTCTTCGTAGTCTCCCCGGGGAACTCGAAGGAATTCATAAGGGAGACGGCTAGCAGGAAGAGCAGCTTCGAGGCTCTTATGAAGGAGTTGCGGGGGGAGAAGGATGAAGCCGAGGTTCTACTGTTCGCAATAGATAAAGAGAAAGCTGCCGAGAAAGTTGAGGGCGTCGACGTTTCTGGGAATCTGGAAGAGTTCGTAAGGCGTGTCGTCACGGCGGCATTCAAAAACCAAAAATCCCATTAGAGGAATTGAAAGTGCTGGCTTTAACTGTAAGGGCACGTTACCATTGGGGGTTCTGGGTGAGGACGCCGGGAACAAGCAAGTTTCAGGGCGCTCTTCCCATACCTCCCCCGACCACTATTCTCGGAGCTCTGACCTACCCTCTGGCTAAGATGGGTGTCCTGTCTCTACGCGGCGTGAGGCAGGAGGGGGATGTGGTCTTCGACTCAAAGAAGGGAATTATGAGCCCGGCTGGGATACTGGAGGACCACGTTTACGCCGTTGCACGCTTCGACCCCGTGAATTCCTTCGGCTACGTGTGGGATGACTTGAGCAAGTGTGTGACCCTTCTGTTTCAGGAGACCACGAAGAGTACTGATGAGGAGAAGGCTGTCGGGGGTCGGAGGTACATCATGAAGTATAGAACGGGGGCCTTGCCTGTTGGGAAGGTCTACTATCCTTCTGGGAGGATTTCGATGGTTCTGCTCGTCAAAGAGTCGGCGAGGGAGATTGTGGCTGGAAGCCTTGAGGACGAGTTGAGAAAGGCTGCTTGGCAGATGACGAGGGTTGGAAGTAAGGAGTCCATCGTGTCGGTCGAGGAGGTCCTTGTCTCTAAGGCGAACCCCCTCGATGACAGGGTTGTGAGGACCCGCTACTACTTCCCGGCAAGGCTTGGAAGCGTTGAGGAAGGAGACTACTACAGAGAGGCTTTCTGGAGTGGAGGGTGGGGTAGGGGTGTGGCTTTGAGGCGTGAAGAGTACATTGTTCCGGGGTCAAAGATTCCCTTAATGAGTGGGGAAGTTAAAGTTTCCCTTCTAAGTGGGGGGCGGGCATTCGAGGCCAATGGTGAGGTTGTGGTAGGGTATGAGTGATGGCTCACTTCGAAGCAAGTATGATGAGGTGTGTAGGGCGCTCGAGGGGGAGCCGGGGTGGAAGCCGAGGCTTGGAGTTTCTAGGGTACTCGAGAAACTTGATAGCCTCCTCGGCGATGGCGAGAACAGCGTGGTCTTGATGGAGTACCCGGCAGGATATGGGAAGTCCGCTATGACCCTCGCGCTTGCCAAGGCGGCGGTTGACGGAAACCAGTTTTTCTCAAGGGTAATACACGTCCTCCCCATGAGGACAATAGCCGACGAGTTAGGTCAGAGGCTAAGGGGGTGGCTGGAGAAGCTTAAATATGACTCAAGGGTTGTCGGCGTCCAGCACATGGGATCCCCGGGTTCCCCCTTCTTCGCAAAGAGATGCGTCGTCGTCACACTTGACACTTTCCTCCTTAACTTCTACAAGGCGCCGGCATACGAGCTGGCGAAGCTCTTCAAATACGACGTATCACACTACGAGTTTCCTAGGGGGAACATCTACTCCTCGCTCGTCGTCTTCGACGAGTTTCACCTTCTCTCACCAACCTCTGCAGGCGAGTTCTCCTCCTTGGAGGAGGAAGCCAAGGCCCTCTGCACCACCACAAGAGCAATAATTCAAATGGCCAGCGTCGGCGTCCCCGTAGTCATTATGACGGCGACAATGCCCAAAACGCTCAAAGAGTTCTTGAGGAGACATGTGAAAAACTACGGCATAAGGTTTGAGGAGGAGGTCTACTCACCTATGGAGGACAAACAGTTCGAGGATGAAAGGAGAAAGAAGAGAATTAAGCTGACCATTTGGGAGGGAGACATCGCAGAGGCGGCGACCAACTACTGCAGGCAGGGGAAGAGGACGCTCATAGTACTAAACACGGTCAAAGTTGCGGTCGAAGTTTACCAAGCACTAAAGAAACATTTCACAGTCATTCTCCTTCACGGAAGACTTCCGGAGTCAGTTAGGAAAGATAGGACTGAAAAACTTGGGAAGGCAAAGGTCTTGGTCGCCACGCAGGTTGTTGAGGCAGGAATAGACGAGAGCTTCGACGTCCTTGTGAGCGAGGTTTGCCCGCCTGACAGGCTCCTGCAGAGGATGGGGCGCGTCGCCAGAAAGGAGGGACATAACGAGGGAGAGGTCGTTGTCGTTAAGCAGGTCTCGAATGGAGTATACAACTCCAACGTGATCGACGCGACTTGGAGCTTCCTTGCGTCACACAAAGAGGAGAAATTCCGCTCGAGAAGCGAGGTCGAGGACAGCGTCAGAGCCATGATGGCTGAGGTTTACGGCGAGGAGCACATGGAGGAACTCGAACAGCAATTCGTGATGCTTAAACTCTTACTTGGAGACTTGGATGCCTACCCCTTCCTGACGGCGCGGGACGCGAAGAAATTCATCGAAGCCATCGGTGGACTAACATCCTCCTTCGGCATCATATCGGCTTTCGCCGCCGAAGACGTCAGGAAGAATAACCTGAAGAACGCTGTCGGACTATCGGAGGGCATGGCGAGGAAGGCACTAAAACATGGAGCGAACGTCGTTAAGGATGGAAGGATAATCGTTCTCGAGGAGGGGAAGAGAGATAGGCTTTTAAGTGAGAAAAACCTGTCATTAGCACTTCTGAGGCGGGGGTATGAGGGGATAGTTGTGGACGAGATAGACCAAGAAGTGGGCTACGTGGGGGTTGATGGTTGAAGCCGTGCGCCTTTGTGGGGCAGCCCCTATCAAGGCATATCGAGGGTTGCCTCGAGGAGCTGAAAAAGTTTACCTACAAGAACCCGACCTACTTTGAGGTCGTTTCTAGAAGGCTGAGGTCCGCCCTCAAAGGAGTAACCACACAAATTGAGAATAGAGTAACAGGGCAGAGGGTCGAGGAAATGGTTAGGCTGGCAGTGCTATTCCACGATGTTGGGAAAGCTTATAATTACTTCCAGAATCGATTTGACGAAAGGTGTTCCTCAAAGAGTCCCGGGTTCCAGTACCACGAAGTGGTGTCCGCCGCAACGTGCCACAAGTTCTTCAGCACTCAGCCAGAGGAAGAGTGGAGCAGTGTGGAGAAGGCCCTAGTCGTTTTAAGTGTCCTGAACCATCACCACGCATTTAGAAACCCAATTAGAATAATTCATGCAGGAGACGAGGACATCATGAATAGGGGTGTCCACTATATAAGGGAAGGGTTCTGTGAGGGGGATCTCCCATCCGTGTTTGAAAAGTTTAACATTCGCTTGAACGGACTCGTCTTGAACAGCTATGATGTTCAAGGGTTCTATTCTTGGCTAAATGGGGTGAGAAGAATGAAGGGAGTTGATAGGTGGTTGAAGCTTTACGTGTTAGTAATGAACCCCCTAATAATCGCCGACAACATGAACGCAAAGGAGAGAGGGGGGGAGGATGAGGCGAGGAAAGCGTTCATAAAGGAAATTGAGGAGGCGATATATGGTGCTTGACGAGAGAAGCGTTCGCATCGCCCTGCCCCTGGGAGTGGCGAGATACTACGTGTTAACCTTCATATCTTTTCTAGATGGAGTCGAGGCAGCCATCTATGGCGACCACGTAGACGTCCGCACGGTTGCGGGGAGCGTAGCCGAGCGCCTCGCAGAGGGAATGAGCGTTGCCGCTCGTGCACTGAAGAAGTACAATGAGCGCTGGAAGGGAGTTGAGGTTCCAGCTTCTGGTAACGATAAGAAAATATTTGTTTCCCTCATGAGGCACCTCCTTCCGTCAGAGGAGGGCACGTTCTTCAACGCCCTAGTCGCCTACTCCAGAAGGCTCAGAGGCTACAGGCCACAGGACCTTGCGGCATCCTTCTCTCGGTTTGGAGAGGGGGACTTCTCGCTTCCCAGCATATTCAAGCCGGAGCATTACGCCCTCTCGAGGGTGCCCTTCATGAGGGGCAAGGAAAGGTACGACGTAAAGGTGAACTTGGACTACTTCATGTTACTCTTGGCTGGGTACGTGCTTTCGAGGGTCGGCAGGGTGATGTATGAAGCTGGAGGAGGACGGCGGGAGTGGCACACCTTGCATGTCCTTCCATATGATCTCGGAGCGAGCCCTACGAGGTTCAGTGAGATAGTTAAGTGTCTATCTCAAGAGGGCGGCTGGAGTCTGCCCCCAGGGTTAAATCCTGAGGAAGCTTGCATGCTGTGGCTCGCCATGACTGCGCCCGACGACGCCCCAGACGTCATCCTCATGAGCATGAAGGACCCAAGGGGAACGGAAGCGGCGAAGATTGGAGTGTCATATTACCTTCCACTAAAATCATTTATCGCTAAGTCGGGTAGGGCGCTAATGAAAATTAGAAAAGACGAGAGGATGGCTGACTTGTTGAGGCGGTTGCTTCAGAAAGCTCTCAAACCAGCAGTTGCAGACAAAGCGCATGACAGGGCTGTTGAGCTGGTTAAGCTCCTCTTCATCGCTCTTCAGGGAGGAGAGCTGGAGAGAGCTGAGTTGCTGTTGAGAGCCTCTAGGATTGAGGCGATGAAGGTGTCCGAAGAGAAAAAAGATGAGTACTGGGTAGTGCATTGGGGGCGCGTGCTGGCGGAAAAGATCGCTCAGAGATGACGTTGAAGGCCGCTAACCGATGCGCGGCGGAGCCTGGGCCGAGAAGGGAGGCGCTGACGGGCTCCCACACTAGCTTGAACCCGAGTGCTTTACTATGAGGGCCGAGATGTCGAGGCTTGCTTCCTCCGGGCTCAGCTCGGCGATTACTCCCTCCCGGGACGCGAGAATCCAGCCACCACTTACTTTGACGTTTCTCGCGCACTTTATTCTGTAGAGCTCCCTGTAGATCACAGCGTAGCTTAGGCTTTCATCAACCTGGTAAAACGTTACGCTAACGTATTCCCCCCTCGACCGGTGACCGACCCTTTTAGCTTCTGAAAATACCTCTTCAAGAACGCTGCCCGGTAGGAGTAGTCCGCCTACGTTGACCTCCGTTATGCCGCCGTCACGGTTTCTTATGATCTCCTCGACTTTTGCGTCTGGAAGTTTTTCGACGGCCTTAAGTATCAGCCTGTTTGCGGTCTCGACCATTTCCGCGTATGCTTTAGCCAAGTTGACGAAGCAGTCGGCTTTGACGAGCATCCTAAACGGGTCTGAGATTTTCAAGTAGAGGGCTTGGGGGTTATCCAAGTATGCTCTCCTCTTAGTGAACTCCTGAGTGTCGAAGCCCAGCCGAGCAGCGTACTTTTTAGCCAACCAGCCAGCCATCTTCCCAGCTATTCGGAATGCCCTTTCGCCCTTCAGCAGTATCCTGACCAAGCGTTTGTCTGGCAGCCCGACAGTTAGCGTGCACTTATCGAGAAACTTGCTCATTTCCCACAAAATGTTGTCTCTGAAGAGGCAGTCATTAACGAGCGAGGCCACCTTAACGAAGCAGTTACGCCACGATTTTTTGCCAGGGTGGTGCATGCGGCCACATACACTGCAACGGAAGCGCATCCCAAGGCGCGCCATATAGTACTCGAACTCTGGGTCATAGCCTTCCCCCGCGATATGGGGGACTGAGGTGCCCTGCCATCCACCGCCATGAAGCGCTGATACTGGAGACATTTAATGCACCTCGACCAGCACTTTCTTTACCGCGGCTTTGGGAAGCCTCGCTGTGGAACAGTAAACCACCTTGCTCACCCTCGAGCTTAGCCTCCTCAGCCACTCCTCCTGTTCATCCTCGTCGGCGACAAAGCCGTCGCTCAACACAACCACAACATCCCCGTAACGGGCTTTACCGTAAACCAGCTCGAGAGCAGGACTGATCACGGTTCCACCTCCACCCTTAACTCTCGGAACAACTCCCGGCTTCACCTCACAGGCGCACCTAACCCCATTATCGAAAAACACCGCGAAAACCCTCGCCAACCTCGCCGCCGCGAAAACTTCGGCAAAAAACTGGTCGATCTCCTTCTGGCCAACGCTCCCGCTAACGTCAACAACACAGAACACGTCAGGACGCTTAAACCTCGTGACCCCCGGAGCAAGCCCGGGAAGTTTCCTGTTAGGCTTCCTCCAAGTTGAGGTCGCCGTGCACCCAACACCCTGCCTGAGGCTCTCCCTAAGCTCGGCGCGCCAGTCCACCCTCGGCCTCAAAGCGCTCCCAAGCAGCACATCGATCCGCCCTTCCCCCCTCCCCGTACACCTGCAGGCTACGAGCGCGCTTCTTAGGGCAGCACTGATCCTTCTCTCAACATCCTCCCAGCTTAGCTCGGGAGAGTATATTTCGGGAGAGCCATCCTGTATGATGTCCTCATCACTGTACCCGTACCTGAAGTTAAGGTCGTAGGTGGGGGAGACGCCGCCGATTATGAGTGGGATGTCGCTCTCCTGCCTAATCCTTTCGAGGAGCAGGTGGTAGATCTCTTCGCACGACATGGAGCCAACATCGTACATGCTCACATTGACCATCTTTGACACGATGTACGGGTTAACGTAGTCACCCGAAAAGACCTCGCGTAAATGCGGCAACTCCTCACCCAGCACCCCGTTAACCACACAGTCACAGGCTATGTTAAAAAGCCTCAAGTTAAGGACGCCTTCACTCTCTAAGATCCTCCTCGCCCGTATGAAGTGTTTCAGCGCGACGTGCAGCGTCTCGTGAAGCACAATGAACACTTTCTTCTGCTTCGAGGCATTACGCCAAAACTTAACATTAATGAGAAGCACACCCCTCTCGTCGACAGCACCCTCACAAGGCATATCCTCCACTCCGACCACCCTAAGCTTGCCGAAGAAGAGCGAAAGCCACGGAGAGAACGCAAGCGCCGCCATTCTGATGAGACGCAACTCCTCAGCCACATCACCATACTTCATAACCTCACCCCTGCAACTTTCCGCCAACCTCGAAACTGGCAACCAAACTAGTCGGCGTGCCCAAACACCGGCCACGTGCCCCCGCCAGCCTCATGTTCGCCTGAAAAACCGATCGACCCTAAAGGCGGGGAGAACACGTTAAGGAATCCTGCAATGTCCCGCAAAAGCGGCATCAAATCGCTTCCTGCCTCCCTTAACAGGAACCTGAAAAGCTTCTCAGCCGAGCCCTGCTTCATGACGGTCTTGAGAAACATGAAGAGCTCCCGGTATTCTGAAAGCATCAGCTTAATGAGGGGGAGAGCCTTCCTAGCCCTCCTCTCCACGTCAGCCTCCAGCCAACCAGCTAGAGCCACGCAAAGAAGGTGGCGCTGCTCAAACGTAAGCTCCCCGAACCCTTCCGGATCCTCCAGCACCTCGTCAATATCTGGGACATTCATGCTTAACAATGCCAAGAATTTCCCCCCAACCTCGTCGCCCAGGTACCCCCTGCACAGGGCGCCCACAGCCTCCCAGTCCTCCTCCAATTCCGGAAGCCTCACAGCCACCCTAGTCCAAGAGCGAGGGGTGGGAAAGTTCTCCAACGTTTCAACGTCGGGTACAGCTATGAAATCCCCCGGAAACATCTTAAGGTACGCGAACACCCGGCGATCCCACACCGCGTAGTTCTCATCCATGAACCCCACCCACTTCTCCAGAGTGGGTGCCGGAAACTTGACTAGGAGCAACCTGTTAACTAGGGGGGCCGGGAGCCTCCTAGCGACACTACTGTGCTCCGGTGTATTACCGGCAGCCACCACCCACACGCCCGGGTGAAACCTCACGTCCCCAACCCTCTTATCCTGTAGGATCTTGTAGGCGGCGGCTACCACGTCATCCCTGCTCACATTCGTCAACTCGTCGAGAAATAGAACCCCAGGGTGCCTGCTGAAAA
>JAHAWR010000012.1:22523-23664 GCA_018383835.1 Candidatus Jordarchaeia archaeon
GAATGCTACATAGTCACCTTCAAACATCGGAATACCGAGGAGGTCGCTGGGCTCCACCTCCGTGAGTCGAAGGTCGTAGAACAGAAACACGTCCCCGTCAACGTCAGCACCATCCGCAAACTCCACGAAATTCAAACCCTTCCGCTCGGCCAGCTTCATTGCAACCCTTCTAATAGTCTCGCTCTTCCCAACACCAGGAGGGCCCAGAAGCAGCAGGGTTTCCCCATAAAGCCTCATAAGAGACTCGTCGCTAATTCTACCATTAATTATGGATAGGCGGCTTCGTCTGCCCCGGGTAGACGGCTTCTCTCTCACCTAACCAGCCTCCCCAAACTTTAGCAGGAGAAGCGCTAAGCGCGGCTGCTCATTGCCAAGATATATTGCCACTATAACTAATGCACTCCCCTTTATATATATTTTCATTTAGAAGAAATAATTTCATGGATAAAATCTAGTTTTTGTTTAATGAAATAAATGGTGGAAAACCGAGCCTTTTTTCAGTAAAACGAAATGGCGAATCTGATCGTCGCAGGGCGCCGGTTAAATAATTTTCGTTTTTTCAATCGAAATATTTTAATTTTTTTTCATTATTATTTTTATGATAGAAGACTTTTTGCGAGGGTTATGGTTGTACTTTCTATCTGAGCTCGAGCACAAGTACCTGATCCACAGGCTTCATCCTCTCGCCCGCGAGGTGGGGGTGAGCTCGGAGCTTAGGGGGTGGAGCTGGCACAAGGAGCCACTCAAGCCGTTCCACGACAGCGTCAAGCTTCCCATGTACGCCGTCTGCTCCAAGTACTGCCCGACTGGGAGAGACGTCTACTTGGGGTTCGTTGAGGGAGCTAGGAGGGAGCCAAGTTTCAGGGTAGCCCTCGGCAAGCTTATTCACGGAGCTGTAAGCGACTGCCTGCAGTCGTTTATCACGCGCAAAGGGTTAAGCTTCCATGAGTGGTGTAGCAAGGTCAGGTGGGACGAGATTCCAGCTGAGCGTGGAAAAGTATTGCCATTTGCAAGGATGGTCTGGGATTACGTTTCCAGCTTATGCGAGGCTAGGAGGCTGGATATCGCTGCCAGGCAGCCTTACGCTTCGGAGTACGACGTGGTGGCTTCAGCGGCACCTTTCCTTGTGGAGCACAAGATT
>JAHAWR010000013.1 GCA_018383835.1 Candidatus Jordarchaeia archaeon
GCCAGAGTGGAAATAAAAAATATTTCCTCGTTCAGGGACGTCCGCCGTGCGCTCCAGTACGAGATAATGCGTCAGAAACAGCTGTTAAAACGTGGCGGGGTCACGAAGCAGGAAACCCGCCATTGGGATGAAGACAGACAGATAACCGTCTCGTTGAGAATCAAGGAGACCGAAAGCGACTACAGATACTTCCCTGAACCAGATCTAGTTCCTGTAAAAATCTCGGATGAGTGGATAAGCAAAGTAGCCTCTCAGATGCCTGAGCTACCCGACGCACGGAAGGAACGTTTCATCTCCGAATACGGAATACCCGAGTATGACGCCACGGTTCTAACCAGTAGCAAGAAGATAGCCGACTTCTTCGAGGAGTGCTGCAAACTCTACTGCAACCCGAAGAAGGTCGCCAACTGGATTATGAGCGACCTTCTGAGAAACATAAACGAGACAGGAATAGATGTGACGGAAATGGCACTCACGGCCGAGCAGTTCATAGATATGATCAAGATGATCGATGAGGGGTTGATAAGCGGAAAAATAGCGAAGAGGGTTTTGAGAGAGTCTGTCAGAACAGGGAGGCCTCCACGTAGAGTGGTGGAAGACGAAGGACTACTAAAGATAAGCGATAAAAAAGTAATAGCGAAGCTTGTAGACGAAGTTTTCCGCGAGTTTCCGAAGGCAGTAGAGGACGCGAAAAAGGACAGGAAAGCGGTAAACTTCTTGGTTGGGCAGGTGATGAAGAAGACCCACGGACGTGCAGACCCAGACGTCACGAACAAGGTTATATTGTCCAAGCTAGAGGAAAAATGGACTTCTACCGTTTAACCCGTTTAAACCTGAAAAACGCTTATTAGCATGTGTTTTAACAATTCTCTGTGCTAGGTTTTTAGGGGGACTAACGTTGGAGAGAAAACTCGTCAGCATCGTTGAAACGGGCGAGGTTGAAGTTAAGCATCCAAAGATCATAATAGGGCTGCCTGACGTCGGCTTAGTAGGCGTGATACTAGCAAACCACATGGTTCAGACAATGGATATGAAAGAAGTAGGCCACATGGAGTCAGATCTCTTCCCACCACTAATGATCCTCCACAGGGGCAAGCCGCACCATCCCTTCAGGCTATACCGAAAAGATGACTTGATCCTATTCGTATCCGAGATTGCTGTTCCACCAATTGCAATCTATGATACGGCACGCGAAATCTGCGAGTGGGCTAGAAACAAGAGCGCTTCCCTTATACTTCCAATAGGGGGAACTCCTATCCCAAACAGAATGATGATTGACAAACCTAAAGTTTTCGCTATACCCGTAGGCGACGAAGTCAGAAAAATAGTGGAGAAGTTCGGCATAGACGTTTTTGAGGAAGGGATGATAGTCGGCCCCTACGCACGGATAATCGCCGAGTGCGAAAAGTACAGCTTGCCATGCTTAACTCTTTTATCTCAAAGCTACCCTAACTATCCCGACCCCGGCGCTGCAGCAGCCACCGCGGAGGTTCTCAGCAAGGTCATTAATGTTGAGATAGATGTGGTGCCCCTCGAAGAGCAAGCGGAAGAAATAAGGCTCAGGATGAAAGACTTGATGAAGAGAACGATGCTGGAAATGGAAAGAATGGGTAAGTCACAGGAGTACGAGCTACCCGCAATGTACTCGTAGGGGAGGGAGAGAGCAATGTATGAAAGGAGGCGAAGAAGAGAATCATTCTTCGATAGAATATTAAACTACTTCGCTGAAATAGGAGAAGAAATAGATGAACTCGTCGAGTCCATGTTTGAAGCAGTGAGCTTTTCCAGACCAGACTGGGACGCCGACGCGTGCTGCCTTGAGCCGCTGGTTCACGTTGAAAGCACCCCTGAGAGTGTTGTCGTGACCGCCGACCTGCCATACGTTGAAAACAAAAACGACATCAAGATAAACGCAACCGAGGACACATTAGAGTTCACCGCAGACATGAAGAGGGAGGTGCGCTTTGAAAGGTGGGGCACAGTACAGCGGGAAGCAGCATTCCGAAGATACCGCAAGCTTATAAAACTCCCGGAAAAAGTAGTCCCGCAGGAGGCGAAAGCCACCTTTAAAAACGGCATCCTGCAAATAATTTTACCCAAGAAGTTTAAAGCAACACCAATAGAAGTAGAGTAGAGGTGAACTTAAGTTGAGTAAGAGAATAACGGAAGTATCAAAACTTAAAGTAAACTCCTTCATCGTAATAGATGATGAACCATGCAGGATAGTCGACCTAGCCACCTCCAAGGTGGGGAAGCACGGCTCATCTAAGACCAGAATAGTTGCAATCGGCCTATTTGACGGAGCCAAAAAAGACATGGTTCTCCCGTCAGACAGCAAAGTTGAGGTTCCTCTCATCGACAAGAGGAATGGGCAAGTCGTCTCAATAATGGGGAATAATCTTTTACTAATGGACCTTGAGACGTACCAAACCTTTGAGACACCATTTCCGGATGAAGAAGAACTGGCATCGAAGATCACTGAAGGCGTTGAGGTCGAATACTGGGATATAATGGGAAGAAAAAAGATTACCCGCGTCAAAAAATGAATTCTGGAAGCCCATTGACGAGAAAGGTTAGCTTATCGAAAGAAAAGGTTTACGTGGTTGATTCGTCTGCCTTTATCGAGGGGTACCCCCCTCACCTTATTGAAGAAAAACAATATGTTCCTGCTGCGATCGAGGAGGAGCTTAGGGATCAGCGTTCCCGCTCTCTTTTAGATGCTGCGGTGAGAAGCGGCGACGTCATCGTTATGGTTCCAAGTGACAGAGGTGTAAAGCTAGCTGAAGAGGTCGCGGAGAAAACAGGAGAGGCTAAAGTACTTTCAAAAGTGGATAAACATGTTGTGGCGTTGGCTTTCGACCTTGCAGCTGAAGGATATGAGCCCGTGATAGTCACCGATGACTATGCCCTACAGAATGTCGCTTGCAAGGCTGGATTCACCTTTAAGTCTTTAATGCGCGATGGCATACGGAACGTGGTTAAATGGAAACTTTACTGTTCCTCGTGCAGGCGGAGTTACCCGCCAGATTATCCAGACGAGACCTGTGAAGTATGCGGTGGCCAGCTTAAACGCGTCCGCTATAGAAGGGGAAAAGTTCATGGTGTTAGCCACTAATGAGCGTGTGCTGAGGTTAGCGGAGAAATACCGCTTCCCCCCAGACATCGTTGTCCTGCTCTCAGAAACCTTCGGATTCGAAAGGTGTAAAAGCATACTCGGATGCCTCAAGACTCCGCCACCAGTCTACTACTTACGTGTTAACACGCTGGTCGCAGATAGAGACGAGGTTATTAAAAAACTTGAGTGGTTTGGCGTAGAGGTGGTTCCGCATCCACAGCTCGAGGAAGCGTTAGGCATATCTGTGGAGGGCCCCTTTGAAGTTGAACCATGCGAGAAAATGGTTGTAGCTGACAAACTGGCGTGCGAGTCTGTGATGATCGGTACAGACCTCTACGCCCCCGGAGTTATAACAGCTAAGGGTGTAAGGAAAGGAGATAAGGTGGCGGTTGTCGACAAGCATGGGGAGCAGGTTGCAGTAGGAGTCGCCCTGATGGATGCGGGAGAAATGCATACATTGAGGAGGGGGGTTGCTGTCAAGGTAGTTAAGTCTCTCTATAGAGTTCCGAGTGTTAGGGGGACACCCCTTTACGAGGAGGGGTATATCTATGAACAGAGTTTACCTGCAATGCTGACCAGCCGTGTTTTAGATCCTGAGCCGGGAAGTATTATAGTGGACATGTGTGCAGCGCCTGGGGGAAAGGCGACTCATATAGCTCAGTTGATGCGAGGGGAAGGCCTTGTCTTGGCATTTGACAGGTCTAAAAGCAGAGCTCGCAAGATGGAGGAACACATAAGGCGGATGAAACTGAAAAACATTGTTGTGGCTGTAGAAAACTCCTTGTTCATCGATGTGGAGTATCCAAACATTAAAGCAGACGCAGTCTTAGTGGATCCGCCCTGCTCCGACTTGGGGCTGAGACCTAAGCTATACGAGGAGAAAAGGGCAAGCATGGTTGAGGCCGTGGCGAGGTATCAGCGTCAGCTCCTAAAAGCTGCTGCACGTGTACTGAAGCCTGGAGGCGTGCTCGTTTATAGCACCTGCACAGTGACTGTGGAGGAAAATGAGAGAAACGTTGAGTTCTGTGTTAACGAGTTGGGCTTCGAGATAGAAGAACAATCACTATATCTTGGGAGCAGGGGACTTGAAGGGTTCAGAGGTGCTGGGCTAGTTCAACGATTCTTCCCCGATGTGCATGGGACCCCCGGCTTCTTTATAGCAAAAATGAGGAAGGTCAAGGAGAAGGAGTTAAGTCGGCGAAGTTAGATTTCGATTATTTTTGCCTGTAGCTCCTTCAGATTTAGGATCGCGATGCTCCTTTTTCCCGTCAGGTAGCCGCATGTTTCGCCTGGGTTTATGACGAGCGTGTCCCCTATTTTCTTGTTTACTCGTTCATGTGTGTGCCCGCAGATTACCACATTGTACCTTCCGGAAGCGATCAGTGCCTCCAAGACTTCAGGGTAATGCCCATGGTTGACCGCTATTTTTACTCCGTCAATCTCCAATGAGAGGAAAAAGCTGTTTATCTCGCCCTTACCTTCAAATAACTTTCTGAGAGACAACAGGTCTCCGTCATTGTTGCCAGTGACAGCCCTGAGTGGGCAAGCCAGCTCCTTAAACGCCCTCATAGTGAATGGACTAATTATGTCTCCCGCATGGATCACCAGCTCTACTCCCTCATTGTTGAAAAAATCTACAGCTCTTCTTATAGCCTCCATATTGTCGTGTGAATCCGACATGACACCTATCAAAAAGCTACACCTCCCTTTAACTAACTTTAAGCATCCATGCCCTTCCCGTTTTCGTCGTTCACCCAATATGCCCCACTAGTTGTATATTCTTTCTTCCATAACTCAGCTTCTCTTTTGTAGCGTTCGACAGCCTCCACAAGTACGGGAAACACGTGCTCGCGGTGCCCCCCAGCTACGACGACGTAGACCAGCTCCTCTCCCACATCGAAGGATCCTATGTTATGGTGTATCTGAACATCAACTATTCCTTCCCTCTGAGAGAGCTCCTTGCAGATCTTGGCTAGGGTTTCATTGGCCTTCTCTTCATAAGCTTCCACCTCCATTTTCTCTACAAGTGCGCCGCTTCGCGTAAGCCCTCTAACAATACCGATGAAGCACACTATCGTCCCTACCTCACGTATTCGAGGGTTCGACTTAACTCTCCTTAATATGTCCTCCAAAGTCACTTCACCTTTCCTATGAACAAACAAACCTCTCAAATAACCCACCTCTGGAATTAGAGGAAAGAAGAACATCGATAATAACATAACTACTCTCTAATCCCTAACTTAATGCAATTTTCCTTTAGACAGCAAAATTTCTCGCTTCCCGGAGAAAGAACAGAACATGTTGGCAGTCCCACCTTCTAACTACCCTTTAACGGGACAAGTGACCTTTACATAGGGTGAAGCTAAATCGATATCCTTAAATAACAGTCACATGCCTCTAACTTCAGAAGAATCCCTCATTGAGCCAGTTCTGGGAGAGGGAGCCTATGAGTGGTCAAGGACAAAGGCCTACGGATCTCCTCTCTAGGTCGCTAAACGCTAGAGTCCTTGTGAAACTCAAAGGAGGCAGGGAGCTGAGAGGAAAACTCAAGGGCTTCGACGCCCATATGAACCTTATACTTGGAGAAGCAGAGGAAATCTTTGACAAGGACTCGGAGCCTAAGCAGATAGGGACCGTAATAGTTAGGGGAGACAACGTGATAATGCTGAGCCCAGCTATTAAGTCTCAACCAGACTAGAAAGGAGGCAGCTGTTATGGGAAAAGGTACTCCGGCTAGAGGTAAGAAGAACAAGAAGACGCACATAAGATGTAGAAGATGTGGCAGGCATGCGTACCACATACACAAGAAAAGATGTGCGGCATGCGGCTTCGGCCGCTCCAAGAGAATAAGAAGGTACTCTTGGCAAAACAAGAAACCCCTAACGAGAACCCGAATAATATGAGTTTCTCTCATGGGATTCATCTTTTGTCATTTAAAGCATCCGCTTACTTTAAATTAGATGAATTGCCAAGTTTTGAGTGTATGCTTCATGAGCAGTTGTTAGGCATAATAGGCTAAACATATGCCTTTGGAGGAAAGGTTGTTGAGGGAGGAGTGGCTTACACCTGTTTTGAAGGTGTTCTTTCCATTCACTGGTAGAAAGGACGAAATTAATGCCGCTATAGTTGCTTTCCAGATAGTTGAGGAGATGGGAGGCGAGGTCGTAGGTTTTCACGTCATCAAGAACGGAAAAGTTGACCAGAGCTTCGTAGAAACAGTTTCTAGCTTTGCAAAAGAGTTCAAAGTAAAGTTTCACGTGTTATATCGCGAAAAAAAGAAGAAAGATGTAGTTGAGGATCTCCTTAGTGAGTTAGAGAAAGATGATTATGACCTCTGCGTTTGTTCCTCAGGACGTGGAATAAGGATTTTCGGGGACGTGGCCTCAAAGCTGATCAAGAAAAGCAAGAAGAAAATGATCGTTATTCATACTCCGAAGAGATACGATATTATTCCACATGTCTTAAACAGGGTGTTAATCGTCCACAAGAATTTGAGCGAGGACATCAACGCATATGAGGTCGCCATGGTTCTCACTAGGTCTCGACTGTCAGTTAGGGGAGAAGTAACATCCGTTTACCCAATAAGAGTTCATTCATCAGTGCCGATGGACTTAACGTATATGGCTGAAGAAGTTAAAAGGGAGGAAGAAAACTTTATACATCGCCTTGGCATCACGATCAAGGACATGGGCACGCCTATCACTCCCGTGACTCTCTACGCTAGAAACGAAGCCGAAGGACTGGCGGCTTATGCCAGCGAGGTCAAAGCAGATATAATCGTTGTTGGAGTAAACCGTAAGAGGTATCCTTCACGCATAATGCAAATGTTTCCTCTATCTTACCCC
Organism: Candidatus Jordarchaeia archaeon; assembly: GCA_018383835.1. Lineage (GTDB taxonomy): Archaea > Asgardarchaeota > Jordiarchaeia > Jordiarchaeales > Freyrarchaeaceae > DTBI01. Next base: position 6,961 of record JAHAWR010000013.1, read on the forward strand.
TACTTCTTAAACAATCTCCTCAAGCGGTCGCCATGCCCTGTTTTGCTTGTGTTCTCCTAAGGATAAAATATAGTGTAATTATTGCTCCAACTAGAAGCAGGAACCCACCTGTAATGTAAAGTTTTACGGTAAGCAAGAAAAGGGTGAGGAGCGCGATCGCTGCTAGAGGTATTATCACGTTGCTCTTGGTTTTACTTTTAAGCCGAACGTTCGAGACGCTTACAAGCAGGAAGATCAACATGAACGTCACACCTGTCATGCTGGCCACGAGCTCAAGGTTCTCCGTCAATGCGAAAACAAGAGAAAGGAGCGAAGTTGAAAGAATGCTGATGTATGGTACACGCTCTTTCCTGCTAAGGTAGGAAAGCCTCTCGGGTAATATTTTTTCCCTGGCCATGGCATACATTAGCCTGGATGCTCCAAAGAGCGTGGCATTAAACGCGGATGCCGTTGAAAGGATGCCGCCGACAGCTAGGATCACCTCCCCCCACCCCCCTAGCCACGTCTCCCTCATCGCCTCAGCTAAAGGCGCCTCGCTTTCTCCTATCTGATACCATGGGACAAGAGACAATAGAGTAACGAGTGTAAGCGTATAGATTATCAAAATTGTTATTATTGTGATGAAAATGGCTTTTCCTATTACTTTTGGATCTTTAAGTTCCTCGCCAGTTGTTGGAATCAAGTCGAATCCTTCAAACGCAATTAAGATTGTAGCAACGGCGGAGAACGTGGCCCATAGCGGGTCTTTAAATGGGAGTAAGAGCGGAATATAGTGCGTGTAGAACTGAGATATCAGAATTTCAGGTTGAAGCGATGTGAAGATTAGCTTAGGCCTTGAGAGGATTTCTGCGAACCCTACTGCGACGAAAAAGAGGAGTATTAGAACCTTCCCTACAACCATCACTGTTTGTATCCTTCCGGTCTCAGAGACGCCAATGATGTTAAGTACTGTAAAGACAGCGGTCAAAGCAACCATTAACAATTTTTTAGTATATGACGACATTACAAGGCTCCACACCAAATTCGAAATGCTATGCAACCCGTTAATTTCGAGCAAGAAGTCGACCATCCACCTAGTTTCCCAGCTTAAAACGTACCCGAAATAATTTGCGAAACCGACGGTGTATGTCGAACACGCGACCACATAGGCGAACCAGAGCGTACAACCTGAAACAAAAACAACAAAAGGATGCTTAAAGGCTCGTGCAATATACGTATAACTCGCTCCACTTTCAGGAAAAATAGAGGAAAGCTTAATGTAGCTATACCCCACAAGAAAAGCCGTGGCACCACATAGAGAAAACGTCAAAATACTTCCTATGCCAGCCTCCCACACCGCCAACTTTATCGCCGTAAAAATTCCTGCCCCTATACTTGCTCCTACACCTATCGTAACTGCCTCTGCAAGGTTGAGGCGCCTGATGAGCCGCCTCTCGTAAGGCACTTGAAAGGCTCCGTCCTCCTCGTCCATTTCTAGCATCAACTCTCAGCGCTTTTAATAGCACAGGTGCCGGCATAAGTTTGCTACTAAATTCGACGCACCCCGCAAACCACGCTTAAGTTGAGATCTTACCGATGGGGTTTCCTTTTTAATTTTTTTTGCTTGTCATCCTCATAAGCGGCCTGAGGAGTTAACCGCGCACAATTAGCCATTACAGAGGTGCTATTTGCAAAACCTCAAGAGAATTTAGTATATCCTGTGCTGAGAAATTCCGCCCTTAATCTTGAAGACCTTCTCGTAGGAAAGCGTAAGTAACATCAAAAAAACACAAAGCTTGATATCAGTCCCCCCTTCGAGGAAAGGATGAGGGGTGAAGAACAGCATGGATTTACTTAGGAGTGTTGGCATTAAGTCTGTCGCCCTTCTTAACATGGACAAAGTTTATGGCCCTATTATGAAGTGGGAGGTAAACGTTGATGGAGACGACGGGATTCAAAAGATGCTCGTGGAACTTTATACCATGTTCATGGTTGGCGCCTCTAAGAACATGGTTCCAAAAGCCATGATCTTCAGCGACAAAAATGTGGTGGTCTCAGCGAGGGACTATAACCTCCTATGCTTCATGCTGAAAAAGGAGGCAAAGCTCGAAGAGTTCCTCGACCACGCAGAAAAAATAATGGAGAAGTTTAACGGTGAACCATCCAAGGCATCATGCCTAAGGAGCCTAACGGCGAGGCTCAGAAAATCTTGGAAAGCCCAATAAAACACCTTCTAGTGGCTTTTTTCACCATACCTAACCTCTCGCTTAAATGATCCTTAAAATTACTCATCCTTCTTCATGGTGCAGGAGAATGTGTAGGGAACTATACGTGGTTGGAGATTGAGATCCCCTATAAGGGGGTTTCTTAGGGGTTTTTAATCGAAAAGCTCCTTAAAGGTTAAAGAGAAACGCACGGAAGAAGATGCTCTCGATGAACTTAGATTAAGGAACCTTGCACCACGAAGCTTGACGGAACTTATTTAGGAAAATTAAGTTTTTTAAATTCTCTCTGTTAGAATTTAGAGAGAACCTACGACTGCAACTATTCTCCTCTTTCAAATGGTGCAGTGTGGTGTGATAGGTTGAAGAGGAATATAGCGGTGATCGGCATCGGTTACGTTGGCTTGGTTACTGGTCTCTGCCTTGCAGACTTGGGCTTCAGGGTAATCTTCACCGACCTAGACGAGAGAAAAGTTGAGTTGGTATTACGGGGGCTGTCCCCGATTTATGAGCCCGGGGTGCAGGAGAAGCTTGCCAAGCACGGGAGTGCGGGGAACATAGAGGCGACAACGGACACAGTCGAGGCTGTTACTAAGTCCTCCGTCTCATTCATAACAGTTGGAACCAATAACGTAGACGGAGAAATAGATCTCAGCGGCGTTAAGGGCGCTGCGAAGGATATCGGCGCGGGCATAACTGAAAGGAACGACTACCACGTAGCGGTGGTTAAGAGCACGGTGATCCCCGGAACAACAGATGAGCTGGTTATACCCACTATAGAGGCTGCGTCTGGTAAGGTTGAGGGAGAGGATTTCGGCGTCTGCGTGAACCCCGAGTTTCTCCGCGAAGGGAGTGCCATACGCGACTTCATGAATCCCGACAGGATAGTGGTAGGCTACCGGGACGAGAGGGCGTGCAGGGTTGTTGAAGAGGTCTTCAGCGGGATTAAAAGCATTATTGTGAAAACAGATCTCCGGACGGCGGAAATGATAAAGTACGCTAACAATGCTTTCCTGGCTACGAAGATCTCATTTATTAATGAGATAGCGAACATATGCGAGCTCTTCGGTGTCGATGTGACGCAGGTGGCTTACGCCATAGGCCTTGACTTCAGAATAAATCCCGAGTTCTTAAGGGCTGGCTGCGGCTTCGGAGGATCCTGTTTCCCCAAGGATCTAAGAGCGCTTATCTCGACTGCCCGAAAAAAGAATTACAGCCCAGTGCTTTTGGAAGCAACTCTGAAAGTTAATGATAAGCAACCCTTAAGGATGATTGAACTGGCAAAGAGCGTCCTCGGGGAGCTGCGTGGCAGGAGAGTTGCTGTGCTCGGCCTCGCCTTTAAACCGGAGACAGACGACATGAGGGAAGCCCCATCAATAAAGATAGTTCAAGATCTATTGAAGCAGGGGGCAGTGGTGGCTGTCCACGACCCTAAAGCTATGGAGAGGGCAAGGGCCATCTTCGGGGAAAATGTTGAGTATGCTAAATCGTCGCTGGATGCATTGAGGGGAGCGGACTGCTGCAGCATAGTAACTGAGTGGCGCGAGTATGCCGAGCTTCCACTAGAGGAAGCTAAAAAGACGATGAGAGTCCCTCTACTAGTAGATGGAAGAAGGGTGATTGACCCTGTTAAGGCGGCCGACGTTGGCTTCATTTATCGAGGCATAGGGTATGGGAAGGTAATCCAATGAGTTTCGAAGTGCGTGAAAGAGACCTCATGGGAAGAATAGGGATTCTGGAAACTAAAAGTGGGAAAATAACTACACCTGCCCTTCTCCCAGTAGTTAACCCCACACGGCTGGTAGTTCCCCCCTCCTCCATCAGAAGAATGGGTTGCGAATGCATAATAACTAACGCGATGATAACGCTTAAGCGCCTCCCAGACGAGGCGAGGTCAAGGGGGATTCATGGTGCCCTAGACTTTAATGGAGTAATTATGACGGACTCAGGAGCCTACCAGCTCATGGTTTACGGCGAACTGGACATTAACCAAGAGGACATCATAAGATTCCAAGAAGAAATAGGAAGCGACATAGCCGTTATCCTTGACGTGCCATCCGGTGGTGCAAAAAATAGGGAGGAGGCTGAAGAAGCAGTTAAGGAGACTCTCCTAAACGCCGAGAAAAGCCTGTCACAGAGAAGGAGAAGCGACATTCTATGGGTAGGCCCCGTCCAAGGAAGCCCTTACCCTGACATTGTGAAGTTGTGCGCGGCTGAAATCGGAAAGATGCCATTCAACCTCTACGCTATAGGAAGCGTCGTCCAATTAATGGAAAGCTACTCCTTTGACGTTTTAGTGGATGTGGTGATGGCAGCTAAGCAGAACCTCCCCTTAGAGAAGCCAGTTCACCTCTTCGGCGCAGGGCATCCGATGATGTTTTCTCTCGCAGTAGCCATGGGCGTAGACCTATTCGACTCAGCCGCCTACGCGCTCTACGCAAGAGATGGAAGATATATGACACCTTACGGAACGCAGAAGTTTTCCGAATTAAAGTACTTTCCCTGCAGTTGCCCCATCTGCTTAGAGTATACCCCCCAAGAGCTTATCAAAGAACCTGAACATGAAAGAGAAAAAAAGTTGGCCATTCATAACCTCTACGTGTCACTTAGCGAGGTTCAGGCAATAAGGCAGGCAATCATAGATGGAAGATTATGGGAGCTTTTGGAGGCGAGAAGCAGAAGCCACCCGTCCCTTCTCGAGGGCTTAAGGAGACTATGCGGGTACTCACGCTATGTAGCCAAGTTTAACCCATCCATTAAGAAGAGGGCCATACTATTCTTTAGCTCCGAATCGATCAAGAGACCCGAAGTGTCACTCCACCTCGAAAAGCTTGAGAAGTTGCCAAGGCCCGATGAGGTAGAAGTCCTCGTCATACTACCCGAACCATCTTCACGGCCGTTCTACAGGTCAAAGGAACGAAGAATATTGGAAAGAAGCCTAAACCTTTCTGAAGCCTCCAAAAGAAAGATACAGTTCGCCTTCAAATCTAGCTTTTTCGGCCTTATTCCAGAAGAAGTAGAAGACGTTTACCCTCTTTCGCAGCACCTAGGAGTCCCAGACATACTATACGCTAAGGAGCACATCGCGAGTGCAGCCTACACCTTCATAGAGCGACACGACTACAAACTAGTGGTTTTCCCCGTCGAAAACGACCAAGAGGACGAGAAAATAGAGGAGGTATGCAGGAGAAAGGGAATTGTGCTAACGAAAATTCAACTGCCAGAAAAGGGAAGAAAAAAATGGAAAAAACTTGGAGAAGCTTTAACAGAAATAATGAAATGTACGCATCCAGAATACACTACTTAACCGCCTATGTTCCCGCCAGCAGGGTATACTCCCGAGTTTTCGCTGAAAGAAGAAGTTACTAGCATCCCCCACAGGGTAAGGCTCCTGTTAGCTTTCTAAATCGCAGCCTCCTCAACAGCTTCTCAAAAGTGTCTTTCCCCATGGTCTAGAGAGACGATGAAAGAACTATGTCTATTGCGTGGTCAACTTCCTTCTGAAGAGGCTCGGGTAATCCAAATATTCTCGTGTCCAAGAACCCCCGTACTATCATTGACACTGCCTCTTCCTCACTAAACCCTCGCGCCATAAGATAGTATATTGCCTCCTCAGCTATTTTTCCTACTGCCGCCTCGTGGCTTAGCTCGGTTCCACTAGCCTCCCCGCGCAGTTCGGGTATGGCGTGAATGAACGCTTGGTCGGAGAGGAGGAGTCCCCTACATTCAAGGTGACCGCGTGTTTTTTCCTGTTTGCCAACAAGTAGCCCTCTAGAGTATACTTCAGCGTTTCCAGTCGCTATAACTCTCGACTTCACTTCTCCTCTGCTTCCTCTCCCATCCAAGATTATTTTTCCGCCAACATCTATGACCGATCTTCTGTTGCCATATATTAGTGAGTTGAAGATCGCTGTTGAGTTCTCCCCGTTGCAATGGGCTGCAGGATATGTCTGGACGCTACCTACAGGCTTAAGGTTAATGTAGTTGCTGATGAAGGTAGCACCTTCCTCCAGCATGATCCCGGTTCGGGGACGCACATCTATCCCCTCAGCCCAGTTATGGATCATGGTAAATGTCAGTTTAGCTCCCCTCATAAGGTATATTTCTGTTATGCCCACGTGGAGAGCCTTTGAAACGTTAGGGTGCACTACGCATCCAGTTATAATCTGGGCTTCCGAGCCCGGCTCCATTAAGATTATATTGTGGACGTTCTGGTCCAACTTGTTTCGGTGAATGTAAAGGCATGACTGTAGAGGAACGGTCACCTTCTTCCTGGCCGCAACCCGGAGGAAATAGCCGTGATCCCATTCCAAAGCTGCAAAGGCAGTATACTTGTCGGCGTCCACCGGCACAACCTTCCAAAAGTACTTGTTAAGCCAGTCATACTTTCTCTTCGCCTCTATAGTGCTGATTAGTTCAACTCCTCCGTCAAAATACTTGCTGACACCGCTAAAAATAACAGAGTGGTCTAGCTGAAAGTACGTGCCAGCCCTCTCCTTCATGTCCAGTTTAACACCCACTGTGACCGCTTGCTCCCTAACGTCTGACGGCAAATCCTCTAGTCCCTTTACCTCCAAATCTCCGGCACCTCTAACAAAAGCTGAAAGGTCTACGTCCGGGCCATAGTCTGCCTTCTTATCCAGCGCCTTTAAGGCGCGATCCCTTATTTCTTCTTCTTGCATCTTACTCAACTTAGTCACCCCGCATCTCCTTGCATTTGTCACACCACCAGTAACCCTCCTTCAGTATGTGGTCTAGGATCTCTATTGGCCTCCCAGAGCATGCAATTTTCCCCTTCAGGATAACGTGCGCTTTATGTGCTTCGACGTACCTCAAAATGTAGCCTAAATGCGTTATCAGAATGCCGGAGCGTCCCATCGCAAGCTCGTTTATAATTGAGCCCACGCGCTCTAAGTTTTCCACGTCGACGCCTGAGTCCGGCTCATCTAAAAGAAGGAAGCTTGGCTTCTGAGCCATGAGTTGCATCAACTCGCACCTCTTTATTTCCCCCCCGGAGAATCCGCAGTTCAACTCTCTATCCAAGTAAAATGCTGGGAAATTGACTCTCCTGGCTATCTCTATCGGCGTCTCGTCTTTGGCAAGCTTTTTCAAGACGTCTCCGAGGCGAACCCCCCTTATTTGTGGGGGATTCTGGAAAAGAACTCCGATCCCCCTCTTAACTCTCTCGTTCACTGGAAGGGAAGTTATGTCCTCACCGTTGAGAATTATTTGTCCACGCAACACTTTATATTGTGGAAAACCGAGCACGGTGAGTATGAGACTCGTTTTACCTGAGCCATTCGGGCCAAAAAGCACATGTAACTCTCCTCTCGGCACTTCGAGGTTTAGCTCGTCTAGCACCCTTCTCCCGTCAACCTCTACAACTAAGTCCTTTATTTCAAGTGCCAGCAATGAAACCCTCCCCTTCGAAACAAACTATACCAAGCAACAGCAACAGAAGAGTAACTTATGAACTTTTCCAAAATTCTGAGAAGCTGCCGAATGGTGGGACATTGCGGTAAAGCGTGCAATAGCCGCGCCGTGGGGTAATCTCTCAGTGCCTCTGTGAAGGTTGAAATCTCTGGGTTGCAAAGTGGTCAAAGCGCTCTTAACTCTTCAGGGACTAATGTTTAGATGGGTTATGGCCTTCGATTGAGCGCAGCTTGAGGTGTCAGGTGCATGAAAGACGTCGTTTTAAGGAGTGCTAGGGAAGAAGACTTAGAGGAGCTTTACCTAATAGAGCGTGTCTGTTTTCCAAAGCACTACTTCTCGAAGTACTTCCTCCGCATACTGCTAGAGTATCCATCGTCCTTGGCTTTCGTCGCTGTGGTCTCTGATAGAACAGTAGGGTTCGTCGTGGGTGTCATAGAGGAGGAAGGTGAAGGCAGGATCTACACGCTAGACGTCTTACCTGATTTTCGTAGGAGGGGAATTGGAGGAATGCTTCTTGAAAAACTGGAAGAAGAGTTTGCTAAGAGAGGTGTAGTGAAGTGTCGTCTCGAGGTTATGGAAGGGAATGTGCCAGCCCTCCAACTCTATTCCAAGAAGGGATACCGCCAAGTGGGCGTTATTAAAGGATATTACGGTGATAGGAACGGCCTTGTTATGGAGAAGGCCCTAAAGCTTCCAGGGTCTCTTTGACCGCTAATGCCACTTTTTCAATATCCTCCTCTGTCATGGATGGATGAACCGGGAGGGAAAAAACGGTTTTTGACGCAAGCTCCGTGTTAGGGAGAGAGACTTTAGAGTATCCTTTCTCTCTGTAAAGTGGGGTCAGATGAACTGGTATCGGATAGTAAATAGTGGCTCCCACCCCATGCTTCCTTAGGAGGGAAACAGCTTTATCCCTTTTCACTTCGTTATTCCTCAGCCTTACCGTGTATATGTTCCAAGCATGCTTTGCCCATCCCTTCTCGAGAGGGGGAACAAGCTCGTCGACATTACTCAGGAGCTTCGTGAGGTGAGCCGCGTTCCTCCTTCTTTTAGCTAAAAACCCATCGATCTTCTTCATCTGAGCAATTCCGATCGCGGCGCCAAGCTCGGTGAGTCTCCAGTTATGGCCTAGCAGCGCCGTCGCATAGTTACCCCTCTCACCCTGATTCCTTATTATTTTAACCTTTTCCGCTAGCTCTTCGTCGTTCGTAGTGACCATCCCTCCCTCCCCAGTAGTTATTATTTTTGTTGGGTAAAAGCTGAAGCAACCAAGATGTCCTATTCCCCCAACCTTAACTCCACCGTACTCGGCGCCGTGAGCCTGAGCCGCATCCTCAACCACGTAAACATCCTTCTCCGCCGCCAGCTCCATTATGGGCTTCATGTCCACCGGGTGACCGTAAAGGTGTACTGGTATGATCACTTTAGTCTTGGGGGTCAAAGCTTTTTTAACTTCGCTGGGATCCATAGTGTATGTGTCGAGGTCTATGTCAACGAAGACGGGTCTAGCTCCTACATGTAACACGACGTTGCAGGTCGCTGAGAACGTGAACGAGGGAACTATGACCTCGTCGCCCAGTCCAACTCCCAGAGCGAGTAGGGACGCGTGGAGCGCCGCGGTGCCTGAGCTAACGGCCACAGCATACTTCACTCCTAGGAAACGGGCGAAGATTTTTTCGAACTCGGCAACCATGCCCCCCTCACTTGCTCTTCCTGTAAGGATTCCAGAGCGTAAAACTTGAATGACATTTTCCTCCTCCTCTCTTCCCAGGGTAGGCTTGTTAATCGGTATCATCCCTACCTTGCCCCCAAGCTTTTCCACAAAGTGCCTGAAAAAGATTAATGCTGTCATCCTCTTTAAGCCTTCTTGGTGGCGCACTTGGAGTTGGTAGGAAAGCTCATTCAGGGTTTTATCGGCGAAGCTGAGCTCCGAAACTCAGGCGAGAGGATGAAAGAGTTAGTGCGTTTCCTTCTCGAAAAAGGTGTAGTGTACAGAGAGGAGGGCGGATTCGCGGCTCCAGACAGGATCGCTTTAGTGGAGTCTCTTCTCGCCTATGGTTTTACAGCAGAGTACTTAGCTAGCTTTTTCACGTGGAGGGACTTCGAAGCTTTCTCCGATGATGTCCTATTCAGGCACGGATACTCCTCTCTGAGAAACTTCAGGTTTTCTCGAGGTGGACGCAGGTTTGAAGTGGACATTCTAGCCCTAAAGAAGCCGCTGGTTCTCTGCGTGGAATGCAAGCATTACAAGAAACCGAAAACCACGATGCTCAGCAAGCAAAGCATAGAAAGGCATATTGAAAGAGCGAAGGCTCTGGCGGAATCCATGGAAAGCCTAACTCTAAGCATGGGTGTGTCGGGTTGGGGCCGCCTCAAAGTTGTCCCCTTCATTATAACGTTAACGCAGGAGGGAATGTACAAAGAGATTCCAATAATTCCGGTTTTCAAGCTTAACACCTTTCTCCTAGAACTTGATCAGAATATAAATTCAATCTGCTTCTTTGAGGCTGAAGCTTCAAGCTATCGTAAAATAGATTAACAATTTGCAAAAGCAAGTTTAACGCATCCCTCGCCTATAATATGTTTTTAGTATTTTCTAGATTCTTCATATTCCGAACGCTCTTAGAACGTGCTCGTATTTCTCCTGCCACTTCTCACGCCTCAGAAAGATTAGTTCCACGTCGCTTCTCGCCTTAAGCTCACGGACCAGTGGGTGCTCAAGCTTCATCCCGATCGTTCCCAGAAAGGGCTTACCGCAGCTCACAGCCTCTCGAACAGCCTGTGAAAAGCTGTCAACTATCAATTCCATTTTCCCTATTTCGTCCACCACGATGATGTCCGCCTCCTCGACAGCTCTTCTTAACGCTCTGAAACCTAGACCGGCAACAGCACTGGTGTACACAACATACCTACCTACTCTAGGTGAGCCTTCTCCAACGCTAGCCATTATTTTATTCTCACCCGTGAGCAAGTCCACAATCAGGAATCCCTTCCTCGTCCCTCCCTTCCTCACCTCCGGCGTAATGACTCCTCCAACCTTCAGACCTTTGCTCTGCGCTCTCTCAATGATCTTGACGGCAAGAGTGCTTTTACCACATCCCGGTGGCCCAGTTACAAGAATCTTCTTCAAGCTACATCACCTTCCCCCTTTTCGGAAACATATTAATTGGAGTTATTATAAGATTGCTTGGGAGAGAAGGGTGGTTTGCAAATGAGCGAATACGATGACTTGCTGCACAGTGCTGCATTGAAGTTTGTTGCCGAGATGAGTGGTCTTAAAGGAGATTTGAAGAAGTATACAGGCGTCTTCTTCGACAAGCTCGCTAGGGAAGTGTTTAGCGGCCGAGAGGAAATGTTTGGGAGAGCTGAGTTTAACAAGCTTCTAATAAAAATCGAGGGGTTCGTTGATGAGCTTATCGATAAGCTGTCCGATAAGGTCATAGTGGCCGCGCTAAAACACATGCAACTCCTGTCGTGTGAAATTAGGGATGCTCGAAGGATAGATGAGGTGGCTGAAGAACTTTTCAGGACTGTTAAGGATCCGGCGGAGCATTATAGACTGGTGCAGAGGGCAAGGGAGCTAGAGGCAAGGATAGAAGCGATGAAAAAAGCGATGGGAGAATATGAATCTCATGTGAAAGAGTTCCTGGCTAGGGACGAAAAGTACAGAGTTTTAGTCGCTTTGGGCGAGGCTGGAGGGGGCAGCTACAGCGACTTGGCTGAGAAGTTGCACGTTTCTAAGGCGAAGCTGATGAGATATGTTAAGGAGCTGGAGGAAGCCGGGCTTGTTGAGGTTGAGAGGTCTAAGTCGCCCCACCTTGTGCGGGTTAAAAGCGTACCTTGGAGGTTGAACTTGAACCTTGGTGAGAATGGTGATTGACTACTTCTTCAGTCCCACAAGCGAGGAATGTAAGAACTTCATGAAGCTAGTAGTTAACCCACTCATGCGTGAGCTGGGGGACTCGGTCGAGTGGCGAGTACATAACATTTACGAACCAAAGGCGAAGCGGATAGCCGACCAATATGAGATTAGAGGGGTTCCCGCCCTCGTGATAGGGGGGAAAGAGGTCATTGTCGGATTTAAACCGATCAGCGTCGTCAAGGAAATTATAATGAGAACTCTAGGGCAGGAGAAATAGAAGGAAGAGTTCGCGTTTTTGGTTAGAGCTTTTGGGTTATCTGCTCCATGGTCTCTACGCACTTAACTCCGTCTAGTAATGTAGGTGAGGGAGGGGTTTTGTTTGCCACGCACTGGACAAAGTAGTTTATTTCCGCCGAGTAAGAGTAGTGGGTTCTCCTAACAGCCATAACGACTTTGTCCACTATGTCTTTGAAGATCGGCTCTACAGCGTACCGCTGCCATGTTTTCCCGTTCCAACTAATGCTGACGGCGTAGGGCGACCGGAGGACGTCGAACCTTATGGCGCCCTTCGTCCCCTCTATCCTCCAATAAAATGAAGGTATTATGCTGTCCGAGAACCAGTGCAGCCCAACATTGGCCTTCGCCCCGCTCTGCATGATTAAATCGATTTTAACCCTATCATACACTCTGTACCTTTCGGCCTTTGCATCAGCACCGTTCACTTTCTCAACGTCGCCCAAAAAGTAGTGGAGCATGTCTATGACGTGTGGCCCTAGGTCTGAAAGCACACCGCTTTTTTCGTTAAATCTAAAGGATGTGACAGCGTTCCAGACCCTCTGGTCGCTCTTGAACGTTACCGTTACTCTCTCAACTCTTCCTATTTTCCCCCGGGAGATTATCTCGTTAACCATTTTGACGCTTGGAGTGAACCTATAGTTAAAAGCAGGCATAACGAAAAACTTACTGTCCCCCACCTCTTCAAGGAGTTCATATGCCTCGCTTGTGCTTGTAGCCAACGGCTTTTCGCAGAGCACATATTTTCCATGCTCGACGGCTTCGACCGTCATATCCTTGTGGAGACGCGGAGGCGTGCATATCGAAACTGCATCTATCTGCGGATTTTCTAGGACGTCCATGTAGTCGGTGTATGTGCAACCAACCCCAAACTTGCGTTTCACATATTCCAGCCGCTCCTCGTTCAAGTCAGCTACAGCTACAACCTCAACGTTGGATAAGCTATTGTATCCGGGGAGGTGAAGGTACTCAGCTACCTTTCCACACCCTATAACCCCTACTCTAACTTTTTTGCCTACTGCTTGCGGAGTTGCCGTGTTAAGGAAAAGTATCCTAAGCGCCATCGTCCCGTCGGATATAACTCCCGTCACCGCCCTTGGAGCCCTAAACTTCCTGGCTACGCGCTCGATGGGCTCCCCCACAACTTCTATTTTTTCAAGTTCCACTTCGCCTATGCCTAGGCTATGCGTCCTCGTTATTATCTTTATCTTCTTAGGGTTGAACCCCATTATGTGGGCGGCCACCGTGTCCACAGTTACAGGGTCGCGCCCGCTCATAACTATGTTCATTGTGACCGGAGTGCCCGTGATGGGCCCCCTGCCTTCCATCGCCGTTATTCCGTCCACCACTATGAGGTTCTGCCTGCATGCCGCATTGACTAGAGGTATTACTTCCTCCAAGATAGAGTGGTAAAAGACAGCCTTGTTCTTCTCCGGCAGGACGCCAAACATGTTCTTAAGAGCAACCGTTATGACTGTGTCTTCGTGTGTTTTAAGCTTCGGAACATTCACAAAGTACTGTGCATCCACCACAGTTCTCGGAAGGCGGAGGGTGCGTCCCGCCACAGTTACGTGGACAATCTCGTCCTTGCTGAGATTCACGAAACATGCATCGTTCCTGCGGACAACCTCCATAATACCGCTCTGCTCAGCCCTTACTTCAGCATAATTTGACGTGCTGTCACTTTCTACAACAACAATCTTGTCTGTATGTTCCCTTAAGACCTTCAGGACGGCATCTAGAACCTTGGGGTCAGTGTTTATCGCTCCGTAGGGATCTTTGTGGAATGCGATATTAGGCTTGACGACGACCTCCTCTCCTCGGTCAATGTCAACGCCTCCAACAGCTTCTATAGCTTTCCTCACGGCTACCTCGACGTTCCCTCTTTCAACCCTGAAAACCCCGACCCTAGGCAAGAGAACCCTCCCAAGCAGAGTAAACTAACATGGATTATTAAGCTGGATCATTTTTCAACTTTTTCCCAAGAAACATCTTTCTTTATGACCAGAGAGAAAAGAATGTTCTGGTACAAGACCAGGAAAGAGAGAGGAAGGAAGTAAAGCCAGCGCGAAACCTTTCCCATTCTCAAACAGAATAGCAGGCTCGCGACGCAGGCGATCACTATTGCTGAAAGAAAGATGAGAATGAAGGGATAAAGCAACAATTGGATTTGCGGAAAGGCGAAGTAGGCCACTAGCGTTAAAGTTAATGCTACGAGCGAAACAGCTGTCTGTGATGGGGCAGAGTAGCGTGACGTGTAAGCCAAGAAATTAGGCAGGTAAGGTTTAGGTATCATGCGCCCCTTAGTCTTTATGACTTTTTCTGTTGCTTGAATTGACCCCTTGCTCCACCTAGCCCGCTGCTTCTCAAACTCCCTGAATGTGAGAGGCTCTAGAACCCTGACTCCTGCATCCTCCACGTACCTTATCTTCTTGCCATCAGAGTATATTTTATACCACAAAATATGGTCCTCTGCGAGTGCCTCCTCATCCCATCCTCCAATCTCTTCCAAGTAGCTTCTCTTAACAGCGTAGTTGTAGCCTACTATTACGGGAACAGCAACGAGTTGGCTTCCCTGCCACAAGGTGTACTCGAGATCAACGATTTTGTTAAGTGTGTTCCTTACATCAACTTCATAGCTGCCCTGAGCAGCCACCACTTCGCCACTCAGGGTAGCCACCAGCTTTCTAATGGCAGAAGGATGAGGTGCAGAGTCAGCGTCATACACCACTACGACTTCTCCACTCGACGCTGCCAGCCCATCGTTAAGCGCAGAGGGTTTCCCGAGCCGTTTCTCCCTCCTTAAAACGCGCACGTTACTCCTTCGGGAGGCAAACTCATCTATTATTTCTGACGTAGAGTCGTTGGAGTCATCTATGAACACTATTTCAAGCTTGTTCTCGGGGTAGTCTGTTACCTCTAAACTGTTGATAATCCTTCTGACCGAGTCGCCGTCGTTAAAGGTGGGAACGAGCACTGTTACTGAAGGCAAAGCACTGCTCGCCACCTCACCGTGTTTCCGCTTCGTTAGAGACACTATGGCTGTAGCTAGGTAACTTAAAGGTATGAGCAAGTACAACAATCCAAAGACTATGTAAAGCACCACCAAAGGGTCCAATCTACCCCCTCACCAGTCGACTTAATACGACAAGAAGCCGGTTGAGGATGAAGATCGGGTCCATGCCTGTGAGCGCGGGGGTAAGGTATCCCAACGCGTAGAAAAAATGGCAGATCAGGTTTTTCTGGCGGTAGAAAGCGTACCCCAAAGCTGAGCCGAAAAGTATGCCTAGGTTCACCGTGATCCTGCTCAGGGAACGCCCGAAGAGGAAGTAGTCTCCCATACTTATCATGTAGGCTCTCTCGGCAACGCTCCTAAGGCTAAGCCTCTCTCCCCACAGCTTGTGTAAAACTACTGCCTTTGGCTCGTAAACCACCCTGTAGCCGGCTCTCCTTAACCTCTCGCTGATGCTGATTTCCTCCCCAAAAAGCTTGATGCCCCTCGGGCCAAGCTTCTCCTGAAAGCCACCAACGTTTATCGCCGCCTCACGTCTAAGAGCCATGTTACCTCCGATCGGGAAAAAAATGTCCTTGGCTGAATCACCCCAGTCGGTTAAACCCAAAATTCCGTAGATGTCCCTTCTCAGCCACTTTGGAGGTTGCTCGAAGAATACTGGTCTTATTCTTCCACCCACGCAGCCTATACTTTCGTCTAAGTTGATAGGGGAAGTCAGCTTTTCAAGCCATCCATCACAGGCGACGCAGTCGTCGTCTATGAACGCCACAACGTCGCTCTTAGCCTCCCTCAGCCCGTAATTTCTTGCCTCAGCTATACTTATCCTCTCGGGAGGAGAAATAAGCTTGAAGTCGCCGCGCCAACCATACCTTTCCTCTAGAAGGTTTCCGGTTCCATCATCGGACAAGTTATCTATAACTAAGACGTCGCACTCATCAGGCTTCTGTTTAAAAACACTTTCCAAGCAGTCTACGACGTGGCAAGCTCTGTTATATGTTGGAACAACGACGGTCACTTTAGAAACCATCCGGGCCCTCCCGTAACTAATTCCGCCTCAAGTAACCCTATACAATTTAATTTTTCTTTCTCTCTAATGTTTTTCTTTTCAAGTTGGGGTTAGCTTCGCTATGAAGAACCCGTTAGTCTGATGCCTGTGCGGGAAAAACCGCTTAACCTTTGATGAACACTCAAACCCGCTGTATCCCTTCTCTCCCGGTATGTTTGGTTCGATAAGTTCAGCTTTACCCAGCATGCTATCAACCACTTCCTCCCCCTCCTCCGGAAAAACCGAGCAAACGGAGTAAACCACCACTCCCCCCTCCCTGACAAGTTTAAGTGCATTCTCTAGCAAAGCTTTCTGAATCGAAACATAGCTCTCTATTTGCCTCTTATTGATCTTCCACTTCGCCTCAGGGGTTGACGCGAATGTTCCACTCGAGGTGCAGGGCGCATCCACAAGCACCTTATCATACTCCCCAG
>JAHAWR010000111.1:0-1469 GCA_018383835.1 Candidatus Jordarchaeia archaeon
AAGAGGATGAGGAAGCACCCTAATACCAATTGGGCTAGAAGAGTGGAAGAAGTAAAGGAGGAGGCAAAGTCGGTGTACGACCTCGAAGGAGAACTTAAGCCAGGGGTGCTGATGAAAATGCTGAGGAAGATGTTGCCTGAGGACGCCATACTCACGACCGGAGTAGGACAAAACCAGATGTGGGCCGCGCTCTTCTTCGACGTCTACCACCCCCGAACATTCATAACGTCAGGCGGATTGGGGGCGATGGGGTTCGGCTTCCCGGCGGCAGTGGGCGCGAAGGCGGCAGCTCCAGGAAGAGTCGTCGTCGACGTGGACGGAGACGGCAGCTTCATGATGACCAGCCAAGAGCTTGTCACATCCATGGCGGAGAACCTGCCGGTCATATCCATAATACTTAACAACGGCTGGCTTGGAATGGTCAGACAGTGGCAAACCCTATTCTATGGAAAAAGGTACATAGCGACTGACCTAAGAGGCAACCCTGAGTTCGCTAAGTTCGCCGAGATCCACGGGGCACAGGGCTTCACAGTTCATTCATATGAGGACTTTGAAAGCGCCGTGAAGGAAAGCTTGGGGTGCGAGGTCACCTCCCTAATAGACGTGAAGATATCCCCCGACGAGAAGGTGTTTCCATTCGTGCCCCCAGGAAAAAGCCTGAAGGAGGTGCTTCTCCATGAGTAGCGAGAGAATGCACGTGATAGTCACGTTCGTCGAGGACAGGCCAGGGGTCCTCTTCAGGGTTACCAGCCTAATAAGGAGAAGAAACTTTAACATAGCCACGATAACCGTAGGATCAACGGAGCAAGAGGGAATATCCCGAATGACCTTCACCATATACGGGCAGGAAGAAGAGCTGAAGCAGGTGGTCTACCAGCTCGACAAGCTCGTAGAGGTAATAAGCGTGGCCGCCATGAAGCCGGAGGACATGGTGGTCAGGGAGCTAGCGCTCATAAAGGTGGCGATACCGAACAACGGGCTCCAGTCAGAGATCATAGGGAAGGTCAACAATTACAGGGGACACGTGGTGGATATGACCCCGAGGACAATCACCGTCGAACTCGTCGACACGCCTGAAAAAATAGACTGCTTCATAAGAGAGATAGGAAAGATAAACATCGTCGAGATCGCCAGAACAGGAATAACAGCGATCGTTAAGGGCGCTGAGCCCACGATCAAGGAGGTTGGTGTGAATGGCTAAGATCTTTAAGGACGCAGACGTCGACCTGTCAATACTCGACGGGCGAACCGTAGCAGTGATAGGCTACGGAAGCCAAGGCAGAGCCCAAGCCCTCAACCTAAGGGACAGCGGAGTAAACGTCGTGGTCGGCCTCAGGAAGGGCAAGTCTTGGGACGCCGCCTCCGCAGACGGCCTCAAGGTGCTCGAGGTAAGCGATGCAGTCAAAAAAGCCGACGTCGTCCTCATGCTCATCCCAGACATGGTCCAGCCCGAGGTGTACGAAGAACAC
>JAHAWR010000111.1:1515-2674 GCA_018383835.1 Candidatus Jordarchaeia archaeon
CCTTCAACATACACTACGGCCTGATAAAGCCGCCTGGGACGATCGACGTTTTCATGGTTGCGCCAAAGAGCCCAGGAGCCATGGTTAGGGAGCTCTACCTCCAAGGATTCGGGGCGCCGGCGCTAGTCGCAGTACACCAAGACTATACGGGGAACACCATGAAGATAGCTCTAGCCATAGCTAAGGCGATAGGGGCAACTAGGGCTGGGGTGATAGAGACAACCTTCAAGGAGGAGGTCGAAACAGACCTAATAGGAGAGCAGTGTGTCCTCGTCGGAGGCCTAATGGAACTTATAAAGAAGGGGTTCGAGGTTCTCGTAGAGGAGGGATACCAGCCAGAAGTAGCTTACTTTGAAGTCCTGAACGAGGCGAAGCTCATAATGGACATGATATACAGGGGTGGCATTACCGGCATGCTGAAAGCCGTCAGCGACACAGCCAAATATGGGGGCCTAACCATTGGTCCAAAGGTGATCGACGACAAGGTCAAGAAGAACATGAAGAAGGCAGCGAAAAGGGTCAAGGACGGCTCCTTCACTCGGGAATGGGTCAAAGAGTACAGGTCTGGTCAGAAGAAACTCAAGGAACTGACGGATAAAATGGCAAGTCACCAGATAGAAGTCGTAGGAAAGACGCTTAGAAAGCTGGCCGGAATAGAAAAATAAGCTGCAAGCTAACAGGTTTCCATTACGTGTTTCTTTTCATTTTCTTCGAGGTGTTCTGGTTTGAGGAGCGAGGAGGTTAAGAGAGGGATTGAGAAGGCGCCTCACAGGGCGCTCCTCAGGGCGCTTGGCGTAACAGATGAGGACCTTGATAAGCCGTTCATAGCGGTGGTTAACAGTTACAGTGAAATAGTTCCAGGCCACATCCATCTTAGGAGACTCGCAGACCTCGTTAAGGTCGGTGTGGCTTCTGCGGGAGGCGTGCCCTTCGAGGTCAACACCATAGCGATATGCGATGGGATAGCCATGGGGCACGCCGGGATGCGTTACTCTCTTCCCTCAAGGGAGGTCATAGCCGACTCTGTGGAGCTCGTGGTTGAAGCTCACAGGTTTGACGGCGCGGTTTTCATAACCAACTGCGACAAGATCACGCCTGGCATGCTCATGGCGGCTGCCAGGATAAACATCCCATCAGTAGTCCTTACGGGGGGTCCGAT
>JAHAWR010000111.1:2680-3122 GCA_018383835.1 Candidatus Jordarchaeia archaeon
GGGAAACTATAGGGGGCAGAGGATAGGGGTTGCAAACATGTTCGAGGCTGTCGGCCGCTTCGAGAGGGGAGAGCTCACGCTGGAGGAGCTAAGGGCGATGGAGGCCGTCGCTTGCCCGGGGGCTGGCTCATGCAACGGGCTGTTCACCGCCAACACCATGGCTTGCGTGACCGAAGCGCTTGGAATGTCCCTTCCGTGGTGCGCCACGGCTCAAGCATGCTCCGCGAAGAAGGAGAGGATAGCTGTTGAAACAGGTAGGCTGGCTGTCAGGCTGGTAAAGGATGACATTAGGCCTAGGGAGGTGATGAGTGAAGAAGCTTTCAGGAACGCCATAGCGGTCGACGTGGCCCTCGGTGGCTCAACCAATACCGTGCTTCACCTCCCAGCAATAGCGGCGGAGGCGGGGGTAAAACTGAGCATCGACATCTTCGAGGAGGTGAGC
>JAHAWR010000111.1:3153-4908 GCA_018383835.1 Candidatus Jordarchaeia archaeon
CCGGGGGAAGCCACACGATGGAGGATCTAGAGGAGGCAGGAGGCATCCCAGCCCTGCTCTCGGAGCTTAAAAACCACATTAACCTCGACGTAAAAGCGGTCTACGGCACGCTGAGAGACTCCGCCATTAGGGCAAGCACCGTAAGGAGGGATGTGATAAGGTCGGTCAGTAGCCCCGTAAGAAGCCACGGCTCGATAGCGATCCTCAAGGGAACCCTCGCACCCGAAGGAAGCGTTATAAAGCTCTCAGGACTAAGAGATGAGAACATCATCATGGAGGGGCCAGTCAGAGTTTTCGACGGCGAGGAGTCATGCATGAAAACCATAATGAGAGGGGAAATCGAGGAAGGAGACATACTTGTGATACGGTATGAGGGGCCACGCGGAGGGCCGGGAATGAGAGAAATGCTCTCCGTGACCGCCGCTGTGTCAGGCATGGGCATGGGGGAAAAGGTGGCTCTCCTCACGGACGGCCGCTTCTCAGGTGCGACGAGGGGGATAAGTATAGGGCACATATCACCGGAGGCGGCAGAAGGTGGACCAATAGCGCTCCTGAAGGACGGAGACGCTGTAAAGATAGATCTTCCAAGGAGGAGGCTTGACGTCCTCCTGCCCAAGGAGGAGCTGGAGGAGAGGCGGGAAAAGTGGAAGTGGTCTCCCCCCGAACACGCAGCGAAAGGCTACCTTAAGAGATACTTGAAGCTAGTCTCATCCGCCAGCTCAGGCGCCACCCTAAACTAGAAGACCCCCTTAGTGGGAAATATGACTTCTCTCAATATTCCTCAATTATTTATGATGGTTTCCTCAAAGCAAAAAGCCGCGTAATAGTTTATGCCGTTACCAGAGAAACTCTTCTAGAAACCTTACGTCTCTATCAGGAAAACGGAGACGCCAAATTCCCTGACTGCGTCATAGTAGCAATAATGAAGGAAAACAACATCTCAACCATACCAACAACAAACCCGAAACATTTTGAAGCCTTCAGTTTCGTGGATAAAGCTATAGACCCTCGCTTCACGTCAATATGAACATCTCCACCTCACAGGAAGCCCTCAAAGCTCCTTCGTAGGTGGTTGTTGGTTGTCATTACTTTGTGTTGCGCTGTGGAAGCCTTCGAGGGAGCTATGCTCCACCGCCTCCTATTGCTAACATAAATTGTTGCATAGGAAAGTGGGCGTTTGGGCTTTCAGCGTCTAAGACGTCCGGTCTCGGGTGACATGAGCCCTGCAGAATCTTCTAAGAATACCAAGCGAAGGGCGACTTAAAAATGAGGAAGAGGATGTTTTACGCCCCCGCTTTACCACGACTCATAGTTTAGTCCCATATCTTGTAACTCCTTCTTCATCCTTGAATATAATTCAACATACTCCTTTCCCGGAGTCAGCGTCTTCACGTCGTACTTCTCGAGTATCAATGTCTCGTTTGGGAGCCCAACCTTCGCCTTATCCTCGTACTTCGTGAGAAGCTCCTTCACTATTTCGACGCCGTCACTCACCTTTATGCCTGCAGCAGCCTTAGCCACCTCTCCCCCCCATCTTCCCTCTATTCCTGGTACGCCTCCCGTTAGCCACATACCCTCCATGCCCGATATCGTATTCGTTATGACTGTTGCGGCAATGGCGTAAAAGGACACTTCGGTCGCCTGTTGCCCCGTAACCCCGCCGCCGTAGCTTATCCATGGAACCCTAATGTTTCTCTCTGCAGCGAGAGCTTGAGCGGAGTTAGCCCAAAACACGTCCCTCCCCTCATATCTCCC
>JAHAWR010000112.1:0-147 GCA_018383835.1 Candidatus Jordarchaeia archaeon
AGGGCGTTAGAAGGGTTGAGAATCCTACGACGGCGGCGTCACCCCTCGTCGCATTGATGCCCGCTTATGGCTGGCTGGCGGCTCGAGCAATTGAGGAGAGCGGTGGCTTTGTCGTTAACGTCACCGACGGGGAAATAATAGAGGCTG
>JAHAWR010000112.1:170-3412 GCA_018383835.1 Candidatus Jordarchaeia archaeon
GGGGTGTTCTCGGAGCCGGCCAGCGCCGCCTCAGTTGCGTGCCTTAAGAGGATAAGGGAGGAGGGGCTAGTCGACAGGTCAGAAGTTGTTGTCTGCCTGATTACAGCGAGCGGGCTGAAGGAGCCGTACATCATAGAAGCGTTAGCAGGTGGTGAGAAGAGGGGGGTGAAGTCTAGAGGAGGCTTCAAGACCAAGTTCGAAATTCTAAGGTTCCTAGAGGTCGGCGAGTCATACGGCTACGAGATCTGGAAATCTATTGGCAAACGCCTTTCCATTCAAGCAGTTTACCAGCATTTAGACGATCTTCAGCAAAGGGGGATCGTCGAAGAATACTATAAAGGGAGGAGAAAGTATTTCAGGCTGACCCAGAAGGGGAGAAGAGTTCTGAAGGCTTTAGAGGAGATTTCCCTAATACTTTGACGTACTCCACAGCTGAAGTGGTGGGGTTGCTCTTGGTGGCGCTTCATAGCTCAACGGCTCTCAGTGACTGCTTCGTCCTTCACGGCTCACATCCCCAGAGCGGAGTGTACCACCACCCTGCCAGCCCCTCTCTCCCCCCGGAAAGAGGGATCTGTCGACGCCATCAATGGGCGCGGTTTCGTCTCCGCTCTCAACGGCAAGCCGCACCCCAGCCGCCGGCAAACAAAACACTCAAAAAACTTTAATGCGTTGACGCAGCCCATTCCCGTCAAAAGGGGGCTTCAGCGTCAACCCGTAAGGGGTGAGGGTGATGAAGGTGGCTGTCGTGAAGAACCGTGAAAGACTTCTGAAGGAAGGTGGAGAGGACTGGGAGGGGCGAAGCTTACTTTTAGACTTAGTAGAGCTAGCCATAAGAGTTTCCGACCCAAGGAGCGTCATTAAGAGAACAGTGATGCTTGATGAAAGGCACATCATCGTGGCTGGCGAGCATATACCCATAAGAAACATCGAGAACATCTACGTTGTGGGAGCTGGCAAGGCAAGCGGCGCCATGGCGGAAGCCCTGGAGGAAGTTCTAGGAGAATTTGTGACTGACGGTGCTGTCTGCGTCCAGAAGGGCACCTCAAGCATGTTTAGCGTGAAGCGCATCCGGCTTTTCGAGGCGGACCATCCCATTCCAGGTGAGGAGAACATTAGAGGAGCTGAGGAAGTTGCTAGGCTAGCAGAGGCGGCGGAAGAAAACGACCTTCTCATATGCTTGATTTCAGGCGGAGGGTCGGCCATGCTTACGCTTCCAGTTGAGGGGCTGGAACTCCAAGATATCCAGGAGATCACAGCTGCCTTACTCAAGAGCGGAGTGGACATAAGCAAGGTTAACACTGTTAGAAGGCACCTCTCAAGGCTTAAAGGCGGGCTGTTAGCTAAGCTGGCTTACCCTGCACGTGTAGTAAGCCTAATAGTGTCTGACATTGTAGGTGACAGGTTGGAGGACGTGGCTTCGGGACCAACAGCGCCGGACCCTACAACCTTTTCGGATGCCATAAATATCCTGAAAAGATATAGATTATGGGAAAGGTGTGGAAGCCGGGTCAAGGCAAGACTCACTGCGGGAGTAGAGGGAAAAGTGGAGGAGACGCCGAAGCCTAATGACCCGGTCTTCAGAAGGGTTCAGAATTTCCTCGTAGCGACGAACAGAGAAGCTTGCACTGCGGTAGCCAATGAAGCTGCCAGAAGAGGGTTAAATTCGTTCATCCTGACAACACACATGGAGGGAGAAGCAAGAGAGGTCGGTTATCTAGTAGCTGGGGTAGCTAGAAGTATCGCGTTAAACCAAGAGCCCCTCAAAAGGCCGGCTCTAATAGTGATGGGCGGCGAAACAACGGTAACCATGAGTGAGGATGCCGGGAGGGGGGGAAGAAACCAAGAGCTTGCTTTGAGTGCAGCTCTAAAAATAGCTGGGCTGAAAGGTGTTTTCGTGGTTAGCTTCGGCACCGATGGGGTAGACGGGGTCTCCTATGCTGCAGGAGCACTCGTAGACGGAAACACGGTGAAAAAAGGGGACGTACACGGGGTCAGAGCCGAAGATTATCTGCAGAGACACGACACTACGAGCTTCTTCGAAAAAATAGGTGACGGGCTTATAGTAACGGGACCAACCGGCACAAATGTAAATGATGTTCTAATACTAGCCGCCCTATAGCTCAGTGAGCCACAGCTTCAATGCGAGAGGCACCGTACCCAATCCATCAGTGTTAAAGGCAACGTAAAGCCACTAAGATTATTCCTCCTATGAGGGAATATGTGGATGCGGACCCGAGAAGCTCCCTAAAATTTTTAGGGAAATAAAGTCCATATCTGTCCTGAGGGGTCCAGATGGAAGAGAAAGCGTATCAGATCATATTAGAGGCAGGTGAGAAAGGACTCCTCCAGAGCGACTTATGGAGGAAACTGGGGGTAAATAGCAGGGAAGGCTCAAGGATCGCTATGAAGCTTGAAAAAAGAGGGGTTGTGCGGAGAATGAGAGAACTGTACAAGGGAAGATGGACTTACAGGCTCTTCGCTAACGCTAAAGATGAGGTCGAAATAAAGTGGAACACTTTGGGAGGATGTCCCTGCTTCACATGCACGCAAATCTCACGCTGCGGTGCAGGTCAGATCATATCGCCAAACCACTGCTGGAAATTAACAGAATACATCAACCAATGTGCAAAGGAAAACCTTCACCGATAACACCCTCAAAAATTACTTCTTTCTCGCCTATTATTCAAACAACCATTCAAACAACCCCCAACGCTTAAAAGCCCAAGACAACTAAATTTTCTAAGGTCTTTTCTCTGGAAGACGCATGGGGGTTAACAGGGATGCAGAGGGATGGAGTTCGTTGTTAGCCCATATATAAAATCCGCGTTGAGGCACGCTAGCTTGCCCGAGCAAGTATACATATTTGACACCACTCTCCGTGATGGAGAGCAAATGCCCGGCGTCACTTTGACCACTGAAAGTAAGAAGGCGGTGTCTGAGCAACTGGCGAAGCTGGGTGTTGACGTGATAGAGGCAGGAATGCCCGTGGTTTCTAAAGGCGAGAAGGAGGCCATCAAATACATAGCAGGCATGGGGTTGGGGCCTGAGATATGTGCCCTTGCCCGCACCAGCCGCGACGACATAGATGCCGCCCTTGACTGCGACGTGGACAGGGTTCATGTTTTCATAGCCACATCTGAGCTACACATGAAGTATAAACTTAAGCTAACTCCTGACGAAGTCTTGAGGGAGGCGGTTGAATCGGTCGAGTACGCAAAAAGCCACGGCGTGAAGGTTGAGTT
>JAHAWR010000112.1:3422-4883 GCA_018383835.1 Candidatus Jordarchaeia archaeon
GACGCCACTAGGAGCAATTTGGAGTTCTTGAAAAAAGTATATAGTAGCGTTGTCGAGGCTGGAGCTGACGTGATAAACATTCCCGATACTGTTGGAGCAACTATTCCTGCTGCCTACGCATACATAGTTGAAGAAGTCAGAAACGCCGTTAAGCCGGGGGTCGTAATATCGGTGCATACGCATAACGACTTCGGATTGGCGACGGCGAACGCGCTAGCGGCCGTCGAGAGGGGGGCGCAGCAGATCCACGTTACAGTAAACGGAATAGGGGAGAGGGCCGGAAATGCTTCGCTAGAAGAAGTTGTAATGTCCCTCTTCGCTCTCTACGGAATAAAGACTAACATTAATACAACGTACATTTATGAGACTTCGAAGCTGGTTGAGCGGTTGACAGGAATCAGGCTTCAGCCCAACAAACCGATAATAGGAGTCAATGCCTTCAGGCATGAAAGCGGAATACACGCTCACGCCGTACTAGAGAACCCGCTCACCTACGAGCCCCTAACCCCTGAGCTTATAGGGCGCAAAAGGACAAGCATAATCGATGAGGCAATAGTCATAGGCAAGCACGCAGGAAGACACTCTCTTAAGGCGAAGCTGGAACAGATGGGGGTAATCGCAACCGAGGAGCAGCTGAAGGAGATATTATCACGAGTGAAAGAGATCGGCGATAAGGGAAAGGCCGTCACAGACGCAGACCTAGCAGCGATAGTTGAGGACATAATCGGCAGAGTAGCCGAGAAGGAGCGAGTACTAAAGCTTGAAGAGCTTACAGTCGTAACCGGAAAGGACATAACCCCCACGGCCACTGTGAGAATTAGGGTTGGCGATAAGGAAAAGATCGCCTCGGCGATAGGCGTAGGACCCGTGGACGCGGCTTGTAACGCCCTCCAGAACGCAGTTAAGGAGTTCCAAGAAATGAGCCTAGAGGAGTATAACTTAGAGGCGATAACTGGCGGGACAGATGCGCTGGGTTTCGTCACAGTGAAGCTGAGAGATAAAGATGGGGCGATATATGTAGCGAAAGCAGCGGACGGCGACATAGTCATGGCGTCCGTTCAGGCGATAATAAATGCTGCAAATAAGGCGCTACTGGCAAGAGGATGCAAGCCTTAAATTGAGACAAAAATTATTTTTCTCTAGAAGCACAAAGCGCCCCCCGTATTTTCTTCTAACGGGAGATGCACTCTAACTTTATTGTTGTTGACGCGTAGGCGGCTTCCACCAGCTCCTGCGCCGTAGTTAGCAGTTTCCAAGTAGAAATGTTTAAATAGTTGTAAGTATAGATAAGCTACTAATGAACGAAAGACTTACACGCTTAAAGAAGCCAAGAAGCTCCTTGAAGCACCACATGGACAATCCAACAATGAAATAGACAAAAAAATAAGATGCGTCAGAACTATCGGGGGGAGCTCGTTGACGATCTGACAACTATTGTCTCACACTTCGCTGGAACCCAAA